>JABEUL010000320.1 GCA_013044465.1 Acidimicrobiales bacterium | reverse complement strand
TTAGCTTGTTTTGAAAGTGTTCCTATTGCCACAATCCATCTTCCCATAACCAACAGAAAATCGCGAGTATTTACGGTGAATAAATCAGCAGTCTCCTAGGTGATTTCCAATGAGAGAAGCCACATAAATTGGATCAGCCAAAGTCCAAGGCTGGGGCTTTACCCCAAGGGCGCTATATATTCCTGGCATAAGAGCGGGATTGGTCTCTGCCTGAGTGATGTATTCATTGATCCCGTCTATATATCCCTGTGTAATTTGAAGTGCATCCTTGCCAATAATGCCGTTTGAACTAGCCATGCTCTTTATCTCACTATTGAGTTGAGAATTTGTATAGGCTGCGCTCATTTCCTGTGAGTAGTCCATTTGCTCATAACTGCACGATGGCCCTAGAAATTCAGCCAGCGTACCTGCTCCATAGTGCCTTAATACGTCCATTTCAAATAGCCGATCACGAGCCGCAGCCCAGCCTGCACCGTATCCCATCGCATCAAGTGTGGTGCCATATACGTGAGGAATACCTTGCTTGTCCCAGTAAATAGTGGCACCAACTTTGGCGTTGGGAACAGTTGTATATGCAATGTCATTTTTTGCCACTCCTAGGGTCTCTGGCATAAAGTAATTCGTTAAATTACTATCACTTAATGTGTTGCCTGCATACAACAAGTTTTCATAGGGTGCTAGTTCTGAGTTGGAAAGCGGAGGAACTGAACTGTTTTTGAAATAGGACTCAATCTCTGCAGTGGTAGTCAACCCATCAGGTCCCGGGGGGTCAATGGCAAGGACATTGTTTGATAGATCCGTCACATCGCCGACGGAGGCAGTACTTGTTGTTGAGTTTTTGCCTAGGAGGTAGATTCCACTTGCAACCAACAGTGCAATAACTAGAATTATCACGACTAAAGCGACCCTGTGTTTTTTCATAACCTAAGAAACTAGTTCACGCAACCTCTTGAGCACAACTGGAAACTTATCTAGCAGGACTTTTATATCTTCATCGGTTGTTGACCAACCAACAGAGAAACGTAGGGAGTGGTCAGGTTCAACTCCCATGGCATTCAATACAGGGGAGGGCTCAAGTGCTTCTGATGAACAGGCCGATCCCGAATGGCATGAGATGCCAAACTTGTCCAATCCAAGCAATATTGGTTCGGCCTCCACGCCTTCTATCCCAAAACACGCAATATGGGGGACCCTATTTTTGCGATCTCCATAAAAGATCACACTTTCATCAGATGTGAGTGAACTTATAATTTCCTCGGTCTGACGTCTGCTTTGTTGGGATTGGGCTTCAATCCATCCTGGACTGGACAAGACCTGTGCCACTGCGCCAAAAGAAATTATCCCAGGAACATTTTCCATCCCGGCACGCCTCGCCCTTTCTTGATCGCCTCCCCTGATTAGTGGAGGGTACCTGGATGACCTTCCTAGAATGAGTGCTCCAACTCCTGGCGGCCCACCTATTTTGTGAGCGCTGATAGAAAGTGCATCAATCCCAGCTTCTTTTAAATCAATTGGAACATGACCAATTGCCGAAACGGCATCTACATGCAAAGGAACTTGATGGGAATTGCAGATACTAGCAATTGCTTCAATATCTTGTAGTGTGCCAACTTCGTGATTCGCCCACTGACAGTTAACCAGTGCGACACTTCGCCCACTTTTCGTTTCCATCTCAATAGCGTCTTTTATGGACTCGGGCTCTATCCTTCCTTTGTCATCGACGATGGCTTCGACTAGACGAGAGTTAAATAGCTCTCCAAAATTAATTGCTGCGTGTCTAACTGCCGAGTGCTCAACGCCAGCAGCCACTACTGATCCACCCGGATTTTTGGCTAAGGCTCCGAAAGTGGCTTGCGATATGGCTTCTGTACCACCTGAGGTGAAAACTACTTGACGTGATTTAACTCCAGTTAAGCTCGCCACTGCTTCTCTAGCGGTTTCGATTTTTGCTCGCACCTCAAAACCGTTGTAGTGCACTCGGCTTGGATCGCCAAAAGGACCGCTGGTCGCCCAGGACTCTAGAGCAGTTACAGCTTCTGGTCTAAGTGGAGAGGTTGATGCATGATCAAGATAATACCGTTTAGATGTTGTATCTTCTGTCATATCAATGTCTCGCAACGGTCGTCGCCACGAGCTTTGGAAGTAAGCTGTATTGGGACGCTCTGGCCCATCAAACCCGAGAGTAATCCCTCGATCATCCCACGGTCTACGGCGCATAAAACTGGATGAACTTTGGCTATATCACCAAAGGGACAGTGCTGCGAGATTATAGAGAATGTTCCGCTTTTCTTCTCAGTCTTTGTATCAAATCCTTCTGCAGTTAGTGCATCTGCAACTGAAGCAACCGCTGCTCTAACTGATCTTTGGGTATCACCGGGGCTTATCTTCATCGCCAATGTCGCACCGTAGTCTCGGCCTACTTCTTCGGCCATCTTCTCAGCCTCAATTGGTGGCAACATAACAAGTGCTTTAGCCAAAAGTCTTGCAAGAAGTTCAACCTGTCTTCCCTGAGTATCGAGAAGTACTTCTCTATTAGAGATTGTGTAACGCTTAGAGGGACGACCAGCCCCTTGTTTTTCATCCCTAGAAATCGATACCTCCACGTATCCCCCAGAAGCGAGCTTTTCTAGGTGATGCCTGGCTACATTGGGGTGCATCGAAAACCGCTTGGCCACCTCTATGACGTTGACACTGTCTAAATCCTTTATCATGAGATATATGTCTCGCCTAGTTGAATCTCCAAATGCAGCACTTAGGGCCGCAACAGAAGCGGCAAAGGACTCATTTTCATTTCTCATAAAGTCATTTTCGCCCAAAACCTTTGATTCAGCCCTTTCGGTGCTTGGCTTAGCCCTATCCGGTGAAATCTGAGTTGGGCACATAGGTATATCGTATCGGTCATAATGCAAGAAGAACCACAGAATTCAAATCCCACCCAAGAAGCTGAGCTTGTCATCCGGAATTCGGTAGAACAAGCTACTGACCCATTGACTTTAAAAAGCGTAGTTTCTTTGGGTTTGGTCAGATCGGTCGAACTCCATTTAGGTATTGCAACTGTCGAGATCTCAACTCCGGTTTCACCTGATTTGTACCCAGACCTAGGAAATTTGATCCAAAATATTGAAAGTGCACTAATGGGAACGTCCCTAGTGCGCGAAGTAAAAACCAGGGTAGATGCCATGTTACCTGGTGAGCAAGCTGACTATTTAAAAGCACTTGGCCATTTGGACAAAGATGATAAAAAAAGTCCCTTTCCTCCATCTACTAGGGTAATTGCAATATCATCGGGTAAAGGTGGAGTTGGAAAATCGTCGGTTTCTGTCAATTTAGCCCTAGCAATTCATAAATTAGGACACACAGTTGGGATTCTCGATGCTGATATCTATGGATTTTCAGTATCTTCCATGTTTAGCGACATCAGCGATGCTCTAGTTTTGGCCAATACGGTAGTGCCGCCAAGAGTACATGGAATCTCCTTGATTTCAGCTGGGTTATTTGCAGGAAGCGATCAGCCAGTAATTTGGCGGGGTCCCATGCTTCACAGCGCTCTCTCTCAATTTTTGAACAATGTAGCTTGGCTGGACCCGGAGTACTTGGTAGTCGACATGCCGCCTGGAACAGGTGACATAGCCCTATCAATTGCAGAAATGCTGCCAGAGGCCGAATTCTACGTAGTCACTACCCCACAGATAGCCGCAGAGCAAGTTGCACAAAGATCCGCTCTTGCTGCAAGACAGCTCAAAATGCCGGTGAGAGGCGTAATTGAAAACATGTCTTACTTCAGAGGAGATGACGGCAAAAAGTACGAACTTTTTGGAAAAGGTGGTGGTGAGATACTGGCTGATTCGCTAAAGGTGAAACTTTTAGGTCAAATTCCTCTTATCCCAATGATTAGAGAAGGTGGGGACAAGGGAGAGCCTGTAGTAGTTAGTCATCCTGAAAGTGAAGCTGGAAGGGCATTTTTTGATCTTGCTGAGCAGATAGTTGCACTAGGACCTGCCAGGAGAAGACGAGAGGCACTTAAGATCTCATAAGTGATGGGATCTTAAGTGACCCAACAAAGTCAGATAGTTCAAATAGCATTAAAGAGATGACGCAAATTATGACAACTGCAACCGAAGGTAAATTTGGTGTCTGATAATTACGGCCAATGGCAACGCCCACCTCATGAAGGCAATCAGCCAAGTGGTGCAAATCCTTGGGGTTACACGCCGGGTTATGCACCAGGTTATGAGCCACCTACTCCCCCTCCCGCACCATAT
>JABEUL010000319.1 GCA_013044465.1 Acidimicrobiales bacterium | reverse complement strand
GGTTCCAATTGTGCAGGTCGCAGCCAGGATAATTAATGAAATGGCAACTTTTGGCGAAGCCAACGTCACTGAGAATGAGTAGCTTTTGATTTCTTTCTAAGAATGGCAAATAAGAGTGATCCTAAATATGTTAAAAGGATGACAATAATGACAGGAGTCGATCCAAATTTGTCATAAAGGGTCAATCCACTGTAAAGATTTACTTTCCCCAATATTAGTTGTTCGTTGCCAAGCCCAGACTTAGATGTGACCTTTCCAGATCGCAACACAATGGTTGAATAACCCGTAGGGGAGGCTTGGATCAGATCTCTGCCGGTCTCGATTGCCCGCATCGAATCGGCCATGACTTCTTCACCAGGAACTTGGTCGGAGCTATATGATGCTGTATTTGTAGGAACCACGAGCAAGTTTGCTCCAGAATTAACCGAAGCTCTGGCACTTGACCCGTAAAAGACCTCATATGAAATCATGACGCCAAAGTTTCCGCAGGGAGTTTTAAAATATCCTGGTTTTTTCCCGGCTATTGCATCTCTAGGTACAAGGGATACGTTTCCAAAGTGTGCGAAAAAGGACCTATAGGGCATGTATTCACCAAATGGAACTCTGTGAACTTTGAGATAAGTTCCAAGCTCCAATCCATTCGGGTCGAATGCGACAGCAAGATTCAAAAACGAAGTATTCCCAACTGGAGAGGTAACTCCTGCAATGAAACATGAATGGTAGCTGCTCGCAATTGCCCTTAGGGTGCTTTGTTGAGGTGAACCTTGAAGTGGACTATTCAGTGCGACAACATCTTCGGGCCATAAGATCAAATCAGGCTTGAAGGTAGCTGGGATTAGCTGGGTTGCATTAAGTGCGTTTTGATAAACCACTTGGGCATTCCCACCGGTTACGGCTCGAAGACCCCTCTGTCCACCTCCTTGGACTAAAGCGATGTTCCTTTGTCCGACACTTATTCCACTCGCTGGACTAAATTCCCCAAAAACCGTAAGTGCTATAACAACAAGTACTCCAAATGTGGCGGCATATATGTGACTTTTGACATCCCGAGTTATTAATCCAAATGCAATCACGCTAATAGATCCACCTATTAGAAATAGCATAAATTCAATTAGACTTCCCCCACCGATTTTGGCGCCGTATTTTAAAGGTCCAAGTACCTGGGGGAGATCAAGGCTTCCGATTGGGAGACCACCAAATGGAAAGTTGCTCTTGATGAAATCACCGAGGGTGAAAGCTGATGAATAAGCAATAATAAATGATATTGGATTGTACGTGGTGCACAATAGTGCGAGTAACCCAAAGAAAAGCGAGTAAATAATAACTAATACAACTGTTCCAAGTACCGCAAATCCATTAACCCACCAAAGCGAAATCACATACTGGGATAACCCAGCACAAACCCCGGCTAAAAACCTATATTTCCTTGCTTTTGTCGTATTAAATGTTTTTTCACAACTTACGTAAAGCAAATTGAATCCAAATAACCCAACTCCAAAAATGCCTAGATACCACATTGAGAAAGGAGGAAGTGAGAGTGCCATCATTACTCCACTAACTAAAGAAATTAGAGTCGCAGTCAAAATGCTTTTAATGCGAATGTATTTAGCCAATACCTATTTCCCCTAAGATTTTCAACATTCTCGATGCTGCAACGGCCCCATCTGAGATTCGAGATCCTATTCCAATCCCGCCAAAGAGTGGACCGCTAAGAATAATGGGCCCTTTACTAATTACTGTCTCCTTAAGTCGAGCCATAGTCATAAGGTGGTCAGGAGCGTAATTAGGGAAAGCTTCGTTGTAGCGATCTACGCGAGAGTCAATAATTTGAGATTTGATGCCAAAGGTGCTTGCAAGAAATTCGGAGGCGAGTGTCACAATCTGGCGCTCAGACATATCCTTATGGGAGTTGTCATTCATTTTTCCTATTGAGAGTCGAACAAAATTTAGATTTGCCCTGTTTAAATGTGGCCACTTTTGACTCATCCAAGTAACAGCGGTTATTTGAATGCCTTGGCTTCTTGGAACGAGCACACCGCGTTGCCCATGCGATGCGAAAAGATCCAGATTATTATATGCAAGTGTTGCGAGCGCGACGGAAGCATGAGGAATGGATGCAATTTGTTTCGCAATTTCAGGTTCAATATCTTTGATGAGCTCACCTGTTGTCGGACCTGGAGTGGAAACTATTACTCCGTCAACAAGGTACTTATTTTGGCCAGCAACTATCTCAAATTTATTAATAAGAGGGCCTGATTTTCTTGCAATTTCAATTGCATCAACTTCGGTGCCTACCCTGATTTCAATTCTTGATGACAGTGAGATGGAATCTACTAAGCGATCTATGATCGAACCCATGCCATTTCTCAGTCCGTAAAAAACAGGTTCAGGAGGCCGGCCAATTGGGGGATTTTCTCTAAGCAGCTTTGCCTCAACCAAAGGCTTTAAACCCCTGGTGAGCGATCCGTGCTGAATTGCAGCTGCCAAGAATTCAGGAACTGTCGCACTGACTCCTAACG
>JABEUL010000318.1 GCA_013044465.1 Acidimicrobiales bacterium | reverse complement strand
TTTCGTCGGCAAGTGCGACAGCAACCTTGACAGCCTCATCCACGCCTGCAACCTCGAGAGAAGTTGAAAGCTTGGAGTTGAGAGTAATTTCTGCAACCCTCGCGGCCCACTGGACTTCATTTGCGCTTGCAAATACCTCTTTAATGCTAGAAACCAAGTGACCCCAGGAACCATCACCTTCCTTGGACGAGGTCTCTATTGCCCATTTTGCACATTGAAGTGCCACATGGGCATCGTGACCACTTCCCACTGCTTTTAGAGCTTCATCGTACTTATGAAGCTCCTGGCGTTCTCTTTCTGGCATCACCTTCAAGAGCTTCTCTTCTAAAATATCTAGCAAAGTGGAAAGTTGGCTGCTTCTTTTCGAATCTGTCACGTATAAAATCTACTTCCTCGTCGATGTTTCTAATTTCAAGCTTTCTAAGTTCTCTAAAAAGACCTGGTCAATTGGTGAATACTTTAAATTTCAGACTCAGGAAGAAGA
Source organism: Acidimicrobiales bacterium (assembly GCA_013044465.1). Lineage (GTDB taxonomy): Bacteria > Actinomycetota > Acidimicrobiia > Acidimicrobiales > JABEUL01 > JABEUL01. The sequence goes on along the minus strand of JABEUL010000318.1, from coordinate 5,689 downwards.
GTTCTTGGCTCCCTTAACGACCGTTTTAGCTCTGCGAAACCTTTAGTGCATGCAAGTTTTTCTATCAATTCATAAAGTTCAACAGCTTCTTGACCCAAGGGGTAGGAGCTGATCACGGGGCCAAAAAATGTAGTTGAGGCCTCACCTCCAAAAGATAGTATTGGCGTGCCAACGTCACTTCCAGCTCTCTCTAGTGCGGTTTTTGTATCAGCTGAAATTATTTCATCTAATGCCACGTCATCAAGAGCGGAAACCAACTTGGCAAGATCTGCGGATTCATCTAGCTTTTTTTCACTGGCTAGAACCTCCAGCATCTCCTTTACCTCGGATTTGGAGGCAACCTCGGCACCTTTACTGTGAAGATGAAGTTCAATTCCTGCCTGTCGGTAGAAATGACCAACTGCTTCGTTCCCATAGTCAGTGTTAATCCGAGCGGCAACCCGGAGCAGCTTGTGTCCAGCCTCATGCCTGCCTCGATAATCCTCTGAAATCAAACCAGACTCGTATTTCTCTTCATTTACGATGAAAAGCGATATAAATCGCCAGCGTACGACGATTTCCTTGTGCCTTTGGACTTCGCAAATGAATCTTGAAGTGATCCACGCCCAAGGACAAATCGGATCGAAGAAATACTCTAGATCGACTTTTTCAAAATTGTTCATAGGGTTTTATTCTACGAGCGTCAAAGGAAGTCTTTGACACAGGCAGTTAAAAGCGCCTAGCCTCACAAGGATATGGAAAACGAAAGTTCAGGTAGTTTGGCAAGTCAAATTAAGACGGTTCCTAATCTTTTGTCAGTTGCCAGGTTAGGAATGTTCGGAGTTTTTAGCTACCTTATTCTGGCCGGTGACAACCGGGTAGCAGCATTTATTGTTCTTGGAGTTGCCGGGGTAACTGATTTTCTAGATGGTTACATTGCGAGGCACTTCAACCAGGTAACTGAGCTTGGAAAGATGCTGGATCCAGCTGCGGACCGCATTTTAGTAGGGGGAGCACTCATTGTCTCACTTGTTTCGCATACTCTTCCGTTAGTACTCGGACTAGTAATTTTGGCACGTGAAATAATTATGGTGGCATCTACCCTTCTGTTAGCCGCCGTGGGAGCTCGTCGCATTGACGTGATATGGGTTGGCAAGGCTGGCACTTTTGGACTTATGTGTACCATACCTTTATTTATTCTCTCCGCTCAATTTCCTCACCATAGCCTTTACTCTTGGCAACACTACTTAAGGCTGGTGGATTGGGTGCTTATAGTACCTGCGATACTTCTTTCCTATATGGCAACTGTCAAATATGTGCCCGAGGCGAAAAAAGCGCTGTCTGAGAGGAAATCGACTTTATCTAAAAATGAGGATGAATCATAGTCATATTATTTAAATTGCGGCGCAAACCTAGTAGTGACACCCAAATTAAAAAATAGTCATGCAGCTATTAATTTCTTTTCAAGCTCTTTAATTTATATTCAGGTTCAGATATTATGAGCAGCCTGCGGGTGGCTAAAGTGGCTTGGTACTCAATTTGGCTTACTAACCAGGAGTTATTATTTGGCATTTATGCAAATCAAGCATAGAAATGTTCCAAGCCCTCCCAACTAGCGATAGTCTTTAGTTTGATGATCGAATATAGCCCGAATGGTTTTATTAATTCTCTTTATGAGGTGGTAAGTAAATGAAAGCTGTGATTATGGCTGGTGGGGAAGGGACAAGGCTCAGGCCATTGACTACTAATGCGCCTAAACCAATGCTTCCGATTGCCAACACTCCCATGTTGGAGCATGTCGTGACACTTTTGAAAAAGCATGGAGTAGATGAAATTGTCATAACCGTTGCTTATATGGCAAATCTGATACGTAACTATTTTGGGGATGGCAGTGATTTTGGGGTAAAAATTGTATATGCCACGGAGGAGGTCCCATTGGGCACAGCCGGCTCGGTGCGTAATGCAATGGCTGAGTTAAATGACCCTTTCCTTGTGATTAGTGGAGATGTCTTGACAGACATCGATCTGTCTTCTGTCGTGGATTTTCACTTTGAGAAGAAGTCACTTGTTACATTGGCCTTGAAGCGAATAGAGAATCCAATAGATTTCGGCATTGTGATTGCGGATCGAAATGGCACAATTGAGAGGTTTTTGGAGAAACCGACCTGGGGCCAGGTATTTTCTGACACCATAAATACCGGAATTTACGTTTTGGATCCGGAAGTGTTTTCATATATTCCCCCTGAGCAATCTTGCGACTTTTCATCTGAAGTGTTTCCGAAAATGCTAGACGACTCATTGCCTGTATTTGGCCATATTGTCGAGGGTTACTGGGAAGATGTTGGCACTTTAAATGCCTACCTAAAGGCTCATACAGATGTTCTTGGCAAAAGGGTAGAAGTTGCTATTGATGGATTTGAGCTGAAAGAAGGCGTCTTTGTCGCAGATGATGCCGACATTGCACCTGAAGCAATTATTGAAGGTCCTGCCATCATTGGATCAAACTGCTCAATTGGCGAAGGAGTGAAAATTGGAGCGGATGTAATCTTAGGATCCAATGTGAGAATAGGCGACGGTGCGACAGTCGAGCACTCAGTTGTAATGGAGAACTCTTACATTGGATCTCGTGGTCATCTTAGAGGAACAATCATCGGAAGATCATGCGACATTAGATCTGGCGCCCAGATTCTAGAGGGATCTGTACTCGGGGATTCGTGTTATATAGGTGATCATGCCGTAATTGAAAATGACGTAAAAATCTATCCAAATAAAAATGTTGAAACAGGGGCAATTGTTTCCTCTTCAATAGTTTGGGAGACAGGAGGAGCGAGAAACTTATTCGGTCTCCATGGGGTGTCTGGACTGGCAAATGTAGATTTAGGGCCAGAGTTGGCACTTCGAATTGCGATGGCATGGGCTACTACAATCAAGAAAGGTTCTGAAGTTGTTGTCTCTAGAGACTCAGCTAGAGCTTCCCGTATGCTCAAGCGGTCGCTAATGGTTGGATTCAATGCAGCAGGAATTAATGTAGCGGACTTAGAGGTTGCGACAGTGCCGCTAACTCGTTTTGGCACCCGGCTTCGGGGCTCAAGCGGGGGGGTAACCGTAAGGCTTAACCAGGAGAATCCAAATATTGTTACAATTCGATTTTTTGACCATTTAGGCCGTGATATTGATGAATCCACGCAAAGAAGGATCGAGCGTATCTTCTACCGTGAAGAGTGCAGGAGAGTTAAGGCCAGTGACATTGGCGATATTAACTTTCCGACTCGTTTGGCTGAGCTTTATACTGAAGAGCTCATGTCGAGCGTAGAACCCGAGTCGATCAGAGCCCATCACTTTAAAGCAGTGGTTGATTATTCATTTGGCTCAGCTAGTTTTGTGATGCCAAATGTGCTTTCAAAGTTGGGTGGAAATGTGCTTGCGATCAATCCTTACGGTGCTACTAAGCGCTCCATTGATAACAATAGGCTTCAAGCCGCAAGGGAAGTGGAGCGCATTGTAGTTGCCTCTGGGGCCGAGATTGGAGCGGTAATAGATCGAGATGGAGAGCAGATTACCTTAGTGGATGAAAACGGGCAAATTGTAAGCGATGAAACAGCACTCCTTGCCTTTATTTCTCTCCTTTGTGAATCAAAAGTCGACTCAGGGAAAAAGCCGAAAATTGCTGTTCCCATCAGTGCAACAATGTGGTGTGACGAAGTAAGTGAGACTTATGGCTGCATGGTTGAAAGAACGAAGCTTTCAGTTTCCTATTTGCTGGAAACTGCTGGTCATGCCGGGATGGATTTTGTCGGATCAACGTGGGGCGGTTTTGCATTTCCGAGTTTTTTGCCGGCTTTTGATGGAGCAGCGGCTCTTGTGCAGTTATTAGACCTCTTGGCGAGGTCAAAAAGGACTCTTGGTGAAGTGGTTTCCAGCCTTCCCAAGGTCGATATTTCTCACATTGAAGTAGATACTCCCTGGTCTAAAAAGGGTACCGTGATGAGAGCTTTTGTCGAGAGTTATCCTAATGATTCAGATTTGTTGATGTTGGATGGGGTCAAAATTATGGATCATTTAGGCTGGACGTTGGTATTGCCAGATCCAGAAAGGCCAGTCACACACATTTGGACTGAAGACAAGGAAAATGGACAATCCATGAACCGAGCGTTAAAAGTTCAAGATGACTTAAAAAAACTCATAGTTTAAATTCCGGGATTAGCTAATCGTCCCACAAGTTATCCTGGTGGTTGAACTATTTTTGCGAAATAGTTAGTGCATTATTAGTGGCGGCGTGATAATTTGGACAGGTGGCGCAAAATAGTGATAGGGAAAACTCCTCGAAGGCTCTTGGCGAGGCTGCCATACAAACATCTGTGAACCAAAGTTATTTAGATGTTTATCTGGTATCTCTTGTGAACTTACTAAAACAAGTCAGTGGCCTGGAGCTACGAGTTAAATATAGCGAGGGCATATTTAAAAAACTAATAGGCGATTTGCCTTACCTCAATCATATCCACGGTCCATCGGCACGGGTACGCCAGCTCAGTGTGACTGTAGGAGGGAAAATCTATGAGATCAAGTCTGAACCTTCATTGACCTGTTCAATTATGCCTTCAAATATCATTGAATTGGCAGATGCAATTTCAAAGGGGGCTAATCATTTTGTGAAACCTAGTTCATGGGCAAAAGAACTAGTAAAGTCTGTTGAAGAGAATTCACAGTTAACCAATAAATTTATGAATGAATTCGAACATTTGGTTCTAGATTCGAATTTTCAAGATTGATAGGAGATTTAAATGCCAATATTTGAAGGTAACAAAGACAAGGGAATTCAGCGTCTTTTTATTGAAATGCCCGAAGCGGCGAAAAATCAGGTTGTATGGAAGTATACTGACGATCAGATCCTTCAGCACTCAACTGTCAATGTTGACCTTGACTATGTTGCAGTGTTTACAAATCTGGGAAAGGTCATAGGCACGCTGCCAGCTGGAAGGCACAAATTGGGGGAAGGAGCTTCGCTTACTCTTGGTTGGTTGGTGGATCGTCTGACGGGGAATGCATATTACGACGCTGAACTTTATTATGTCGCCACTAGAGATATCGCAGATATCAATTTTGGCGGTCCCATAGACAATGTTTTGGACAAGCCATCGGGATTGATCGTGTCGCTTCGAATTTTTGGCAATTTAGCATACAAGGTGGTAGATCCAATAGCCCTGATAGCTAAATTGGTTGGAACAGATGGCGACTATAATCACGATGCCCAAATTGTTGAATGGATTAAAGATCAATGTCTAGCTAGCTTGCGTGCAATTCTGCCACCAATGGTTGTGGACCATGGGGTACTTCTTCTTGGGAATATACAAGATCAAGCTATTGCAGCCACACTTGCAAAAGCGAACTCTCAGCTCTCACTATTTGGATTGGCTGTCGAGACATTTGCACAATTTAATATAAATGCAAGTGATGAGGATTTGGCGAAAATCAAGCAGCTAAGTGAGGCTAAAGCTTTCACGGAGGTTGCAGGTTCTTACACAGATTATGCAAAAGGCCAAGCCATGATTGATATTGCAAAAGGTGTTGAGCAAGGAAATGTAGGGGCACAACCAGGGATGATGGTCGGCATGATGATGGGAACAAACCCCGGTGGAATGCCACAGAGTCAGCCCGCACCGCAGTACCCAGCAGCGCCTCCCGTTACTCCAGTAGCCCCACAGGCCCCAGT
>JABEUL010000317.1 GCA_013044465.1 Acidimicrobiales bacterium | reverse complement strand
GGTAATTTTATTTCTTTTATTGATACGGCGAAAAGCCAACCTAGCCATTCACGGGTTCCCAGAAAAGGGAAACCGGTTAAACACCTAAAGAGAAAACGTAGATGGCGGAGAAGACTAATAATCACAGCTGTTGTACTTCTGACCATGTCAGTTCTTCTCGTCGGGGGAGCCGTTGGCTATATTGCTTACCGAAGCAGTCAAGTTCACCATGTTCATGTGAACGGTTTGGTGCAGACTCAAAGTGGCCAACCGGAAAATATTCTCTTGGTCGGGAATAATTCGAGGTGTGCCCTTAATGGTCAGCAATCGGTTCAATTTGGCAGTTGTGCACAAGTTGGGGGTGCGAGAAGCGACGTAACGATGGTCATTCACTTAAATCCTGCAACACATCAAGCCTTCCTGCTTTCAATTCCAAGGGACCTTTTTGTCCCGATAGCTAATTTTTCCTCAACGGCTTCAGGAAGACTTGATCACGCAAAAATTGATGCTTCTCTTAATGTAAGCCCGGACTATCTTGTTCAAACAGTCGAGCAGGACTTGGGAATTCCAATTAACCATTTTGTCGAATTGAACTTTGACACATTCCAAAGCGTGGTTCAAGATCTTGGTGGAGTACATATGTACTTTCCAACCGAGGTTAAGGACAGCATGTCGGGTCTCGGAGTGTACCAAACAGGTTGCATTTATCTTAATGGGACTCAAGCTCTAGAACTAGTAAGAGCGAGGCATCTTTACTACTTGCAAAATGGCGTGTGGCAGTATGACGGTTTAGGAGATATTTCTAGAATCAGACGAGACCACGAGTTCTTAAAAGTTCTTGGGTCAGCTGTTAGAAGTCAAATTACAGATCCATTAACAGCAAATAAACTTCTTGGATCGGTACTACCTGATCTCCAAGTCGACCAGAACTTTTCCTTTTCAGAGATGGCGAGCCTGGCCTGGGCATTTCACAATGTGAGTGTGGCTTCGATGCCTAGCGCTACGGTGCCAACTGTTGGTGAGGCCTCCTACACCTATAACGGTGCTGACTTTGGAGACGTAGTGTTTCCTGTGCAGCCCGCTGACCAGCAGCTAATCGGTCAGTTTTTAGGGACTTCAGGCCTGCCTGGTTCAAATATCTCACCTGGATCTTTCACCCTAGAAGTGCTAAATGGGACCAATACGTACAATCTGGGCACCACTACAAGCCAGGCACTTACCGCTGATGGCTTCAATGTTACTGGGGTTGGAAATGCCCAAGTGGTTTCATCTCAGCAGGTCGAAACTTCAATTTATTACACTTCCGGTCACCTAGCCCAAGCACAGAGGCTCATGGATTCACTATCTGGAACCGTCATCATGGGTCAAAAAGACCTGGGCAATGGAGCAGATGTGACACTTGTGGCTGGAACTCAACTTGGGGTTAACCCACCTTCAGCCACTTCGCCCACTACTCCAGTTTCCACTCAAGGACAAACAACTACAGCTCCCTCCACCACTGGGGCAACAACTACGACTACTTCACCCTTTGGCCCAATTAACCCTTCTCAGGTATTTCAAAGCCAAGTTCCCCTCCCTTGGTTCGATCCAAGGTCATGTACCGACTCTTCGGCATCTCCGCCTTCGTAGAAAGCTATAATAAACACACCATGAAAACTGGAATCCACCCCGAGTATCACGTAACTGTAGTTCAATGTTCCTGTGGGAATCGTTTTGAGACGAGATCCACGAAGCCAGAACTTCATGTTGAACTTTGCAACGAATGTCATCCTTTCTACACTGGAAAGCAGAAGCTAGTAGACACTGGAGGTCGCGTAGAGCGCTTCCAGAGGCGCTACGGCGAGAAGGCTTCCAAAAGAAAGTAATTCGAGCAAAATTTTAAATAAGACTTATTATTGCTAGAGCGCTTACCTGACTTTGAGAGCGAATATGAAGAGTTGCTTATACGCATCTCTGATCCTTCGGCTGCTAATGATCAACGAAGTTTCGCGGAGCTTTCAAGAAGATTCAAAACTCTAGAAGCGATCGTGATGACAGGGCGCGCACTTAAGGCTGCCTACGATGACTATGAAGTAGCTAAGCATATGGTTGCTGATTCTACCGATCAATCCGATAAGGAAGTAGCCAAATCTGAAGCCGATAATGCCCAGCGAGATATTGATCGATTAGAAGCTGAGTTTGGAGAACTTCTGGTTCCTCAAGACCCCAATGATGGAAGAAACGTAATAGTTTCAATTAGGGGAGCAGAAGGTGGCGAAGAAGCTAACATTTTTGCACGAGATCTATTGGATATGTATCTAAGGTGGGCTGAGTCCAGAAAATGGAAAGTGGAAAAGTTAGGTGAAACTGAAAGTGAGCGGGGTGGAATAGTTGAAGCCACTCTACTAGTTTCTGGCAACGATGCTTGGAGACGACTAAAACATGAAGGCGGTCCACACAGAGTGCAAAGGGTCCCTGTTACTGAGTCACAGGGACGAGTACACACATCTTCTTCCGTGGTAACCGTGCTCCCAGAAGCTCAGGAAGTAGAAGTTGAGATAGATCCAAGTGATTTAAAGATTGATGTTTACCACTCATCGGGTCCGGGTGGTCAGTCAGTCAACACTACAGATTCGGCAGTTAGAATAACTCACCTTCCAAGTGGAATAGTTGTAGCAATGCAAGATGAGCGTTCGCAGCTGCAAAACAGAGCTAAAGCCATGCAAGTATTGCGATCAAGATTGCTTGCCCAAGAACAAGAAAAACTTAGCCAGGAGATGTCAGTTACGAGAAAGGCACAAGTCGGCTCAGGTGGTCGAAGTGAGAAGATTCGGACATACAACTATAAAGACAATAGGGTGACCGACCATCGAATCGGGCTAACTTTATACAAGCTGGACAAAATTCTTCTTGGGGATTTAGGCGAACTCTCCGATGCCCTACTTGCAGATGAGAGAGCGTCTCAGCTAACAGATCCAGAGGGCAGCGGGCAAAAATGACCTTGGGTCGGGGGAGTAGCTATGGGGATTTAATCGATTTATTAGCCACAGAACTCCGCTCCTTCCCTCAGGCCAAGTGGATTGTAGAGAAAGTCTCAGGCCTAGATAGTGCCTCAATTGGGCCCTTGTCAAAGGAGCTAGTAGCTGATGATGTAATTGACAAGGCGATGAAACTTGTTGGAAGAGTAAAAGCCGGTGAGCCCATTCAGTATGTGTTAGAGAGTTGGGATTTTCGTTATTTGAGACTTTCTATTAATAGATCAGTTCTCATCCCAAGACCGGAAACTGAAGTAGTAGCTGGCTATGTCATAGATGAAATTCGCCAGAGGTTTGAGAGTCGCGAAGATGCCACTTTTAAAGATTATGGAATTGACAAACAATTATTCCGAGTAGCAGATCTTGGAACTGGTTCAGGAGCAATAGCACTGTCAGTTGCCAAAGAGATTGAAAGTAGATTTGATATTGAAGTAATTGGAACCGACCTTAGCCAGGAAGCTTTAGAAGTAGCTAAAACAAACTTAGAAGCACTTGATCTATCAGTTCAAAATGGAGTGAAATTTATACAAGGCTCTTGGTTCGATCCACTCGATGACTACTTATTAGCCTTTGATATTGTGGTCTCAAATCCGCCTTACATATCCCCAGGCCAATACGAAGAACTTGATAGCTGTGTGAAAGATTTTGAACCTAAGATGGCTCTTGTTGCCGCTGATGAGGGACTATCTGATCTTATCCACATTGCATCTAATGCGATGAGGTACTTGAAAAATAATGGCATGTTGGTTCTAGAGTGCGATCCTGACCAGATTGATCCATTGGTCAAATTTTTGAAGCAGGCGAACTACTATGAAGTCGAGAGTCATTTAGATTTGGCTTTAAGGCCTAGATTTGTTTCAGGTCGAATCAAAGCAAATTCATTAGTGGCAGAGAACTTGGATTTGAGAGAGATATGAGGCTGTATTCACCTAAAGACATCAATGGGATCTTGGGCGTATTAAAAGAAGGATTGGTAGTGGCTATTCCGACCGACACGGTCTATGGACTTGCGGTTGCCGCTAGCTTGCCTGGTTATGTTGATAAGTTGTATTCACTTAAACAAAGGCCCAGAGACGTTTCAATAGCACTTCTTGTCGCAGATT
>JABEUL010000316.1 GCA_013044465.1 Acidimicrobiales bacterium | reverse complement strand
TTAGCTTGTTTTGAAAGTGTTCCTATTGCCACAATCCATCTTCCCATAACCAACAGAAAATCGCGAGTATTTACGGTGAATAAATCAGCAGTCTCCTAGTTCAATTAGGCGATCGATATCTAATGCCATGGCAGATGCACTAACTATAATTACTGGTACCTCTCGTAACGTATTGCTCTCTCTAATTCTCATCAATAGCTCATCCCCGCCAATTCCGGGGAGATGAAGATCAAGCATATAAAGGTCGAATGGCATCTCTTTAATTATTTGCCACCCAGCTTCGCCGTCGGATGCCGTAGTCAGCTCGATTTCGTTCCATTCGCTAAGGATCCGTCCCATAAGCTCCAAATTTGATGGATTGTCCTCGACGTAAAGTACTTTGTACTGCGCCGCGCCCCTGGCTGGATGAATTTTCAAATTATTTCTATTGGATTCGTTTGAATTTGCAGGTTCTGCTTGACCTCCCATAGTCGGACTCGTTGATGAAGCCTTTAGCTGTACAAAAAAAGTACTTCCTTGTCCAACAACGGAAGAAAACCCCATTTCACCTCCCATTCCGGATGCTAGTTCCTGACACAATGCCAAGCCGATACCGGTTCCTTCGATTGAGCTGCTTTCCTGACCAAGTCTTTCAAAAGGCACAAAAACCTTGTCAAAGTGCACCGAAGGAATGCCTTTGCCAGTATCAGATACGAGGATTCTTGCTCTTCCAGTTTTCAACTCCACCGCAATTGTAATGTTTCCATCTGGCGAATTATATTTAACTGCGTTGGATACCAAGTTAATAATTATTTGTTTTAGTCTTTTTTGATCGGCAAGTACAAATATGTCGTTGCTTAGTTGATCGATGGTAAGTGTCAATCCGGACTGCTTGATCATTGAAGTCATCAATGCCTTCACCTCGTCAATTAGTTCTGAAACCGAAACCGGTTCAATCGAAAGATCGAACACACCTGATTCGACTTTTGCAAGATCAAGGACTTCATTTATTAAGTTGAGTAAGTGTCTTCCCGCTCCTAAAATCCTCGCCACACCATCTCTCTGAAGTTCGTTGAGATCATCTCTTTCGAGTAATTGGCCAAATCCTAAGACGGCGTTTAAGGGTGTACGAAGCTCATGGCTCATCCTCGCTAGAAAATCTGATTTGGCTTTGTTTGCAGACGCTGCTTGTTCCATTGCCAATTGGAGTTTGGTCTCCATCGCAACCTGCTGGCTGATATCTCGAGATACAGATACGACGGCAGTTTTGGAGCCTTCGCTATCAACCAAAGGTCGCATTGTTGACTCGACAGTAATATAGTTAGCCTCACCGGCCAAACTATTTCGTTTCAACCTAAAACGAACTCTTGCCTCATCCAGTATTCCTGAAACCAGGCCTCTAATCGTGTTCTTTAGATTATCAAGATCTTCAGGATGAATGAGATTTGGGTCGAGAAAGTTCAGGTATGAAGATGGACTATCGCCCAAGATCGAGACAGCAGCATTACTTACTGTCAAGATGTCTCCATTTTCATCTAACATCGCAATCATGTCAGGGCTTGTGTCAAATAGAACCTTTAAAGTGTGAGATCTCCTCACCTCCGCCCGTTCTGCTTCATGTGCAAGACGCTCAGATTCAAGTGCCCGCTTTTCCGCATTCCTCAATAGCTTGACGGCCCAGCTAATCAGTTCAGCGGCAACAAGATAGCTAATCATTACCAAAATTGCGCCATTGAGAAACTTCGATAGCGGAACATGCAGAGTTACGACTGGACTCAATTCATCGAGCGCAATAATCGGCAAAATTAAAAATGACGTAAATTGTGGCTGGGTTACGCCGATATATACTCCAATAGCAATTGGAAGAAACTGCATTTCAAGCGGACCACTAATTGGACCGTATGCGTAGCCTGAAAGACAAAGTCCCACTCCAACGAGGGAACACAGAAGGTAGAGCTGGCGCCTCAGCGTCCAGCCTTTCCAGTTGTAAAGGCTCATTCCAATGCCGACGATGACCACGACCACGGAAATCTTGTATACCAGGGAAACGTCAACTTTTGCCTGCCCTATTGGAGGTGCTATCAGGGTGGGAAACTGCGCCAAAACCAGACCAATTCCAATAAATCTCCCCCAAAACTTTGGGGCAGTGGGAACAGCCGATTGATTCTCTTCCAAGTCAAAATACGCCCGCACCTTGCCGAAAGCGCTGGCACTAACATCAGTGATTCCAGATTTCATAGTACCTTGACTGCTGTCAACGTGACCCCTTTTCGCTCTTAACTCAAGTACTTCGCCCTAAATTATAAAAACGCTATTGTCGGCGGTTCTCACAGCCGTTATCTTTGATAATAGTAGGTTAACTACCTAATTTCAAAAACTTCCATAAATAGCATTTGCAACTTCAAAGATACTCATGGGCAACTGACGATAATCTAGAGTACATTTTAATCCGACAATTAGGGCGCTCGCCGACCTGTCCACGCTTGCAACAGTTCGTCTAATGATATGTCATGGTTGATTTGTATTTAAGTGGCCGTACGATGCATGTCAGATGTAGATGGTCGGCAGTTGTGGTGGGAGCGGATGAAATAGCTTCGTCAGGTTGACGTAATCCAACCGATAGTTTCACATCATTCATGGGGCTCTCATGGTCACAGCTCAAAAAACGTAATGATGGATAATTTGCGCCATTTGAAGTACTAGCAATTAGACAATGTGTGACCGATGACGACATTGTTACGAAATGAAGAAACCTAGGAGACTGCTGATTTATTCACCGTAAATACTCGCGATTTTCTGTTGGTTATGGGAAGATGGATTGTGGCAATAGGAACACTTT
>JABEUL010000315.1 GCA_013044465.1 Acidimicrobiales bacterium | reverse complement strand
TACCTTGGACTCGATATCGAGATATTGAAAAACCGGGAGAACATCTACCTACAGGCAATGGCGGCAAATCCAAAGAGATGGTCGAGAAAAAAGATTAGAGATTTCACTCCGACTGGCGAAACAATTGTTGGATGTAAATCAAATTCGACGAGAGACAAATCCAAAGCGGCATAGAGATGATAAACTAATAAAAGCGACAACTTGTCTGATTGTTACCGGGGTTGACTCATTCTTCTCTACCTTAAACCCGACTATGTAGCGACTAAATATGTCAATCAATACGTAGAGGCAGTAATAGATTCCTTTGCTGGGACCCTTTAGCTTCGTAATGTCCCAACTCTATACTTGGTTTACATCCGTGGCACATAGTTCAGGTATTTTCTTGGGCTCATGTGTTGCTTGTCTTCTGCGATCCACTACTTGGCCCAGGTGGCGGAAAATGCTGTATATGGTGCTTATAGAGGCCAAATAGATGCCTTGATCGAGCAATTCGTAATAGAGCTGGACAATAGGCTTATCTACGTTTTCATCTGAGTTGAATGTGTCAATAATTGTTTTAACTTCAGAGTCTGTGAGCTTATTCTTAGGTGATGGCCTTAAACCTTTATACACGCCTATGTCATCGGCGGGACTTGGTTGTGGAAGCTTTGCCAAGTGGTGGATGCCTTTTTAATGCGGTAGTGGGTATACCTAGATCTACCCACGGACTCAATTGCTAGGGTTTCACCCAGCAATTCCTTGATCTCATTGAATGTGTTCTCAATGAGATCTGGCTCTATGTGTCGTTGCTTTTGGTTGCCAGTCCTCCTAAGAGCTCCAATGCTTTTCCCTGGATTCTTAAAGCCTTTTTGTATCTTTTGTTCAAGTCTTCAAGATTTGCACTTTTCTTTTCCAGTCTTGCTAAATCATCACTTTTCTTAGTGATTCTCCTGGTCTCAACTTGATCCATCTTGCCGGAGTGAATTGATTTTCTCCAACCGGCAATCATCTGAGAGGTGATTCCCTCTTTTCGCAAACATGCACCCTTCTCACCTGGGATCAAAAGGGAGGCATTGGTTTCAACTGATTGTCGCTTATATGCCAATGAGTATCGCCGTCTGGACTTTGATCTGGTCAAAGAAGGAACTGAAATATCACCTCAGCTCTCTTCACTAACTTGCACTGGATCCTGCATAGTCATCTAATTAACCTAACTCTCCCTATGGTCTTATTTTAAAAATCCCTGTCCCACTATTCCCTTGCAAAGAGGGTATTGACTTTTTACTCATTCAGAATAATTCCGTTTGCGTGGACTAGTTTCTTCTGGCGTGTGGCGAGGCCTAGGTCCTAGAAGGGTTTGAAGGTGTAGTTCTGGCGTGGGAAGTAGAGCTAGCTGCAGTCCATCTGCTTATGATCTATCTATAATTAGGAGCCACCAATAAATAAGTGAGTCAAGTTGGTCTAAATTCTATAAGTTTATGACATTGCCGTTGAAGCTGCAAGCGCGACAATACGCGAGCAGCAAACCGATCGGCTCAATTCTGATTTCTAAGAAAGTATAAGTTGAGCATAGTCTTGGCTTGGTTCGAGAGAACCAATTGCCTTGGTGTAAAAGCCTATACAATTCGAAGTAGTTGAGCATGACAGTGCATAGATGTCGCTGCCATTTAAACTATCGACCACGATTACATTTAAAGTATTCGGATCTACCTCTAGTACATTGCCGTTTGACTGCGTTGTATAATGGCATTGCCCTGAGACGCATGAGAAGCTAGAAGCATTTAAGTCTCCCCAAGGGAATGCAGTTAAATTTGTTGAGGCGGTACTCCAAGTCAATCCAGCATTAGTCGTCTTCCAAAGTATCCCTTCATTTGAATTCGTCGATGAGCTGCCTACTACTATACAATTTTCATTTGAATAGCAGTTGACATCTGCAAGGTTGTCTGTAGCTCCAGTTTGAGTCGGGATAACTTCTGGGTTCCAGCTTTTCCCTCCATCAGTACTTACTTCACCGAAAGATCTGCCGGGAGCGCTAGGAAATTCCACTACTGCCGTCATCATGCAGATACCACTGCTAGAACAGGAAAGGGAATATGGCGATCCGTATCCGTTGTACGGCGTGACTACTGAGGTCGATTCGCTGAAATTCAGCCCGCCGTCATTGGAATAGAGTACCTCGAGAACACTATTTGAAGCATTAGCACTACTTGGAGGGTAACCGGCAGCAATACACAGATTGTCACCTGAGGGGCACGATACTTGCAATGTGTCCGGAGTGGTGCCTCCCATAACTGTGCTATTGGTCCATAAAGCGCCACTGTCTGTTGTATTCAATATGATTCCAGCGGACGAATTCCAGTTAAATCCCCCGACTACGCAAGCTTGCGAACTTGCACAACTTATTGATTCCAAACGGGACTGAGCTGTAGGTTGATACGATAATGACCAACCCTGCCCTCCATTGGTGGTCACCAATATGATTGAAGTAGGTCCAGTATTTAAATCCGGTTCAGTAGACGCGATTGCGTAACACACATTTACAGATGGACATGCAACACCAGTGAATGATACCAATTGGCCGCCAAATTGGTAAGCAACGTTTCGATTGCTCCACTTCGGATTCGGATCAATTGTCGTAGTTGTCACCGAGGGTTGAGTCGTTGTGGTAGATGATTGATTGGCTTGGGTCGTAGAAGCCACAGTTCCGACAGAACTCCCTGGTTTAGTTGCCATAGAACTTGTTGAGCCAACCGAAGTCATCGTAGTTGGACTTCGCAGAGTTGTCGTTGTTATTCCCACAGTATTCTTGGTAGGGATCGCATGATATGACACTACCGCCAGGATTGTGGCAATAATTGCGAGGGCTACCGCGCTTGGAATTGCAACAGCAGGCAAAGATCGTTTTTTGCTTTTTGATCTATCGTGTAGGGCGTTGATGTCAGGCTCGGCAGTAATTTCTTTGGCACGTTCATCAATTCCATTCTTTAAATAGTCTTCAATTTTCATCTTGTAAAACCTCCTTGTTTAACTTCTCAAGTGCTCGACTTATTATCTTTGAAACCGAATTCGGATTGCATTTGATTGCATGTGCAATCTCCTTGTCAGGAAGATCTGCAAAGAATCGCAGAACTATTGCTACTCTTTCTTTGGGAGGGAGTTTGTAAAGAAGTAAATCAATTTCGCTTTTAACCAATGCAGGAGACCTTTCCGGTGTCTTTTGTTTCCAAATGAATTTCTTTTCAATTCTTAAACGCCTTAAATAGGAGTTGCATGCATTGACAACGGTTTTAGTTATAAATGCCTCCGGCACCTCAACCCGATCCCAAATACCTGCGCCTTTGATGAAGCTATCCTGTACGATGTCCTCAGCTGCCTCTTTAGATTGGACGATGAAATATGCCATTCTTACGAATTTTGAGTAGTTCAGGCTATAGAACATTACAAATTGTTGTGGCCATGAAATGTCTTCCTCTCCTGTTGCCATTATTTCGTTATTATCCAGGTCATACCCTGGATTGTTCTCCCAATTTCCTGAAATCGTCTCTAGCACTACTTATATAGACGCATGGGAAGGTCAGATTCTGACAAGAATTCTCAAGAAATTCTTGATTTCTTGTAATTATCCGGCAAGAATTAGACACCCCAGAGAAAGCTCCATTCAGAATCTGCAAACGCGCAGTACCTAATTCCATCCGATCATTTGCAAAGACCGAAAGCTTAACAGGTTTTGCCAATTGTTGTCAGCCTCAGGCCTGTCCGAAGACTATGAAGCGAGGTCGATAGTTGTCGACATTGTCAGCCGGGGGGCATCCAATAACATTGTATGAGATGACAATATCACCATTGTTCTCTAACTCAGGATGCTCCTTCATGTTATAAGCCTGTAGCTTACTCCCACTGTCATTGTAGCAAGCTAGGCCGGCCGGTGGGCTCAGCGTACCAAATTCTGGCTGGCCGATCTTTATCAGTCTTGTGAACGGACCATAAAGTCCAGGCGATGTCGAAATATAACCATATTGTTCAAGCGTAGTAATATCAGTTGAAACCAGCCGATAATCATTCGCTGATACTTTGGTGACACTCAGTTCACCTCCGCCATATACGAGAGTAGATCTGGTACCTCCTGTAAGATCATTAAGCGTTGCTACGTTCGTTGTATAACTTGAAGATACCCAAGTTATACAAGAATCTGGATTAGTACCGCTTCCGGCTGAAATTGACGTACAAATATACCAATTTGAAGTGTTGGTCAGATCCTCTCCCGTGACTTTACCTATCGACATAAATCCCTTCGCCGGACTATTGCATTGTTCATAACCATACAAGTAAGTGTCACCTCCAGACTGAATTAGCGATTCGCCTAGAACGCCGACAAAATTTGTGCCGGAGGGCGAAGTACATGAAAAGTTGACGTAATACATGGCTACTTGGGATACGTCAGTGCATGTCAAATTCTCGCTGGCTCCAGAAGTGTAAAGCACCGAAGGCATGAAGCCACTTGCACCTAAATTAATTTGACACACAAAAACCTGTTTTAATATGAGAGAACTGTTGAATGCTTGAATCATAGTTTGCAGAACATAATCATTACTTGAATTTGTGATTACTTGCGATCCAGCGACCCAAGGGACGTTTCCATTTACTAATCCACTTGGATTAAAAACAAGTTGCCCTGTTCCACCTGATACAAAGATATTTTGGCGAACCTGCGAAGTTGATGAATCCTGTACTACAACCTGATTATGTACATACTGAAGGGTACCCATTCCATTCCCTGTATGATCTTGATTAACAGTTCCAAAATACGAATCAGAATATAGCCAAACTATCTCTCCACTGGGTAGTTCAATAGAATATGAACCGTCTCCAGAGGTCCAATTATTGCCAACGTTCGAATTTCCATAAGTTTCCTGATTGTATTGAACGGATGTTTGAAGCCCCGGTGTAAACACGTTGCTTAAGGAGGTACTAGCTGCAGTATAGGCAGAGTTCGCGAAAATTGCCGGCACTTCTTCAACCGAATAGTCACCGCCTGTAACTAATAAGTTGTAATCCGTATAAATGAGATCCCCACTTGGAGAAATTGTAGCATCGACTGGAGTTGCACCTACAGACATAGCCTGACCATTTAATTCGCCACCGCTGGTACTTCCGTTGCCAACTATGGTGGAAATCACTCCGTTTGATACAAGGCGTATGCGATTATTAGAATAATCGGTAATTACCAAATTTCCATTAGGAGTGTCTTCGATATTCGAGTTAAGATCATTCTGATAATCGACGGATACCATGAGTGGATTGTCAAGTTTGGCAGACGTTGCCAATCCTCCGTCACCGCTATAGCCACTTGTACCCAGTTGCCCAGCGTAAACAAGAATATTGCCATTTGGGTTCAATTTCCAGACCACTTCGTTTGATTTGTCCGCGATGAATACATTGCCAGAAGAATCAACTGCTACTGAAGTGGGTGAGTTAAGTTCAACTGACGTTCCAGTACCACTCGAATTATTTTTCCCGCATGTCCCTGTTCCAGCAATTGTATAAATGCGGCCGCCGATCATACTTGATATGCCGTAATTAATGTTTGGAGTTGAAGGTAAAGATGCAGTAACTTCCTGAATTACACAATCATCAGTGTCAGCAATAAATATGTCTCCCGACGTATCTACAGTAACCCCAATTATGTGCCCAAGTGCAGCCGAAGTTGGCACAGTTCCGTCAGCGGCGGGCGCAGTAGAGCAAACTGGTGTTCCGCTAACTACGTCACCCACTACGTAGTTAATCGAATATGTAACAGGATTAGTACTGCTGTTTGGTGTTAGTTTCCTCACTAAGCAGTTTTGCTGATCAGCAATGAATATGTCCCCGCTACCGTCAGCAGCAAGCGTACTTGCATTGGTGTATGCCGAAATCCCAGAAGGCTTGTCAAGCTTGGCACTTGTTGCGGCCCCACCATCACCTGAATAGCCGCCGGTTCCGTTTCCGGCGATTACTTGGATAATGCCTGCATGGTTAACTTTATAGACCACATTGTTAACTAAGTCAGAAAAGACCGTATCTCCGGCTGCATCAACAACAACACCCCCTGGACCAGCGAGATTCTGATCGGTTGCAATATGTGTAGTGGTTGAATTTGAATTACCAGAGACGCCGGTTCCCGCTATATTGAAAATTTGCTTCGCCGATCCGACAAAGTAACCCTCAGCGTCAACGACAATATCTACTTTTGCAGAAGTTTCGCTGGCTAAATGTGAATAAAATGTGATTGATGAATCACCGGATAATTCAGCCGTGACCTCGTTCGACTCGACTCCCGAACTTGGGAAATTAATCGTTGAAGTACTGGTCGGCGAACCACCTGGATATACCGCCAAGTAGCCCGTTGCACTTGACGAACTGTTTATTTCAGTTATACCTGCAACAATCGCGGATACTCCATTCAGAGGTATCCCAGACATAGGTGGACTTGCAAGATTGCAGCCACCGGGGTAATCCTCATAAGAATTTGAGCCAGTAAATACCAGAGTTGAACTGACACCATACGTCGAATTGGCAGGAGTAAACCCTGATGGAAGTGGACACCTTGAATCAGCTATCCGTACCGGAGTAATTGGAACAAATGAATCACCAGCTATATTTGAAGAGCTCGACGCATACCAACCCTCCACATCTACAATAACGTCAACTCCTGCTGAACCGCCATTATATATGTCTATCTGTCCATTAGATGGAACGGCGACTGTTACCTCGTTCGATACGTTATCCGAACTCGTAAAATTGACGCTGGAAGTATTTGCACGAGTACTGCCGTCAGCATAAACAGATAAGTAGCCAGAGGATGTTGCATTAACCACGGTCAAATTCAAATTCACTGCTACGAAATTCGACCCGGAAGCAGGGAGTCCGCTTGAAAATCCGGTGTAACATGCTAAGGCCGCACCTAATGAAACCGCTGGATGACTACCTGACGAGATTTGGCTGGTAAGTAAACAGCTATTCCCACTGTCAACTACCCTAACCGGCTTCAAGGGAACATAGGAATCACCTGATGTTCCGGATGGCACATAGTATCCTTCTACATCAACGTCAACCGTGACAGAATTACTGCTTACCGAAGAATAGAACGACTCCGTGCCCAAAGATGAAGTCGCAACGGTAACCTGTCTGGCAATTATCTGATTGGCAACAAAATATATTGTGGAATAATAAGTACTTGAACTTGCATTCGGTCCAACTGCCAAATATCCTGAAATGGAAGAATTATTAATAACTGTGACATTTAAAATGACTGCGGTCATACCTGAGGCCGATGTGGGCAACCCAGATGAATCTGATCCGTTAGATGTACAACTGCTCTGATAGGTCGGCGCACTGTAAAGTGTCAAAGTTTCTGGATCCGAAGAACCGAAAGTGTTTGCTATTCCTGTCGATGAACAGCCTGACACAACAAGCCTTCCGGGCTGCAGCGGCTCGTAAAGACTTCCCGACGTGAACGCAGAACTTGATGTCGAGGAAAAATATGCGGTAGCGTCCACAATAATGTCCACCTTGGATAGAGTAGTGAACGACGAGCTGAGAGTGAAGACTATTTTACCGGCGTTCGAACCGGATGTGGGCAAGCCTATGATTAAGTTACTGGAAATAATGGCATTGGCCGGTAGGGCTATGGTATAGGGTAGATTCGAGTCTCCATCCTCTATAACACTCACACTTCCACTTTGAGATCCCGAATTGACTAAAGTTACGTTCAGAGAAACCGCTGTAAGTGTGTTAACTGATGTCTGAGGAAACGCGTATCCACTCGTAGTGCATGAAGTCGAGTCAGTCGTGATTGACTCGGTCCCAACAACGTTTAAAACATCCGAAGAAGACGTACTGGTCGGGAGTGTGACAAATCCAGAAGGTGTGGTACATCTCGAATCAGCAATTCGAGATGGCGCAATCGGAGTAATTATCGAATCCGAAGACGATGTTGTGAAATACCCAACGACTGCAACATATATACCCAGGCTTGCGATTGTGGAAACGTTGGATGAAATCATGGTAATTCCACCGCTTGAAAGGGCAACGGTGACAGTATTTGATATCCACTGATTTGCACTAAAGGCAATTGTAGAAGTCGAGGGACTCTGCAGTCCTGACCCGTAAGTACCTTCTGGAGCAATGGTCAGAGCGCCACCGTTACTACTATCTTCAACCGACACGTTTAGCACCACTGCAACAGCATTGTCGGCGCTGGTTATAGGGATGGATGAGCTGGCGGCACAAGTAGTACCCATCTGATCAGCACCAACAATTGTCAAGTTTTCTTGGTTATTTCCAGATGAGATTGGGAGCGGATTGAAGGTAGTGGGATAATTTGCCGTTAATGAGCACGGAGAAACGAGCGAATCACCCATGACGGACGGAGTGCCAAGTGGAACGAATGTGTTTCCGGTCGCCACTTGAGAGGTATAGTAGCCGACTACATCGACTGTGATATTTACTGGTTGATTATCGCCCATAACGATTTCAAAGTTCAATAGACCACCATTGGCCAAACCGACGGTTGCCTCGTTAGAAATCGTTTCGCCTGCATTAAAGTTGATCGTAGATGTGTGCGGACTGTTCGGAACTGCGGGGAGCTGGGGCGCAACTACCAGATAGCCTCCATTTGCAGACGACCCGTTTGTAATTGTAATATCTGCAACAACAGAGAGGATGCCTGTTGCTGGCAGACCAGTTGACATTATAGTGTTACCGGCCTCTTTATCTGATGACATCCAGCCCCAGTTTGGCAACGCTCTTTTTGGATGATTTCGCGCCCGCCTGATTTTTAGGTGATGATTGGGTG
>JABEUL010000314.1 GCA_013044465.1 Acidimicrobiales bacterium | reverse complement strand
TAAAGCGGCATTGTAGAGTTCGCACTGATTCTTTAACAAGTAATTCAGTGCAAGAGCCTGCTTTCTTGTTGGATATATAGGATATTTAAAAGTTCGTATCATGTTTCAACTTCCAAGTAGTGGGGCAGCTCAAACTTTCCCACTACTCATTTACCCATTATTCCAAGTGGGTATGTCGAGATTGGCCCGATACCTAGCCTGGAATTTCTGGTGTGTTGTAACTGACCCACTACCCTAAATTGCAATCTAACGGCGCCACGAGTATCGTTTGAATGATCAGCAAACTAATTACTTGAGGAGAAAATGTGACTGTCGCACATACCAAATACGGTGATATCGAGGGTTTTGAGAAGAATGGAATACATAATTTCAGAGGTGTTCCATATGCTAAGCCCCCAATTGGGGAACTTCGCTTCAAAGCCCCAGTTGAGCCTTCTAACTGGGAAGATTTAAAGGACTGCACCAAATTTGGGCCAGTTTCTTGGCAATCTGCAGGAATGATGGGCGGGCTAGTGCCAGAACAGGAACTCGATTGCAATGAAGACTGTCTATACCTAAATATCCAAACTCCAGGTCTAGACGACAAAAAGAGGCCAGTGATGTTTTGGATTCATGGCGGAGCCTTCGTGGGGGGTTCTGGATCGACACCGTGGTATAACGGGCAGTCGTTTGCCAGTCGAGGAGATGTAGTTGTTGTCTCAATTAATTACCGGCTCGGAGTCCTCGGATTTTTGCAACTTGGGGCAATCCTTGGACCTGAATACCAATCATCAGGATTAAATGGAATTTTGGATCAGGTTGAAGCACTTAAGTTTGTAAGAGACAATATTGAAAACTTTGGAGGAGACCCAGATAATGTGACAATATTTGGAGAATCAGCAGGAGCTATGAGTGTGGGAACCATCCTTGGGTTGCCTAGAGCAAAGGGCCTGTTCCATAAAGCAATTCTTCAAAGCGGATCGGCCTTGAACG
Source organism: Acidimicrobiales bacterium (assembly GCA_013044465.1). Lineage (GTDB taxonomy): Bacteria > Actinomycetota > Acidimicrobiia > Acidimicrobiales > JABEUL01 > JABEUL01. Next base: position 2,165 of record JABEUL010000314.1, on the reverse strand, counting down.
TCCTTTCACAAGAAACTGCAGACGCTGTTGCTTCAAAACTTGTCGAAATTGCAGAACTGGATGATCCATTCTCAATACTTGATCTCTCCCCCCAAGAAATGCTTGATTTTCAAACAAAAGTAGTGGCTGAAGTTGAGTCAAATCCTGGCAAATATCGCTCTGCAATGGGCGGGATTGCTGGTCTGCCACTCCAGCCTGTTCTAGATGGAATCGAGCTTCCAGTTGCACCAATTGAAGCTATCCGCTCAGGTCAAGCCAAAGACATTCCAATTATTGCAGGAACAAATAAAGAGGAGTGGAAACTATTTTCCCTAATGTACCCCAATCCATCGGATGAAGAAGCATTAATAAGAAGGATAAACAGAGTTGGCCAAATTGGAAAAAGCTCCGATACAAAAGAGGTGGGGGAACGGTTTCTCGCTGCTTACAAAAAGGCATTCCCCGATGGAAACGCTGGGAAATGGTGGGAAGAGATACTTTCAGATTTAGTTTTTATGATTCCGGCTATCAGATTGCTGGAAGCTCAAAGTAGCCACCAAGCAAATGTTTTTCACTACTGGTTTACTTGGGAGTCCCCTGCATTTGGGGGGATGTTGGGGTCATGCCATGCCATGGAAATTCCTTTTGTCTGGAACAATTTGAATAAAGGAGGGGTAGAACTCCTTGTCGGCTTAGACCCACCTGAAAACCTTGCACTTTCTATGCACGATGCTTGGATTTCCTTCGCCAAGCACGGAACCCCTGACCAAGAAGCTTCTGTCAAGGAATGGCCGCGATTTGATATTGAAAATAGGTATGCAATCGAGTTCAATACCGAATTGGCAATCTTGAAGGACCCAAGAGGAGATACTCGCAAAGTCTGGGATGACATCATTTAATAGGTCAAACTGCTTCCCTGTAAATTGCCTTCGTAATTTACATGAAAGTAATTTAGAAAACAGGTCTAGGCAAGTTTGCAATCCTGCCAGTTAAGAATTTGACTAGGTCCATTTTTTCGCCTTTTATCTTCGCAATAGATGCCACAATATTGACCACTTCGAAGTAGAGTGATTCTGCGAGAACAAGGTCCTCCCCCAAGGCCGTTGCTATATCTATTGAATGGACACTAAGTTCAAAAGTTCTCGTGGGCAGATATGTCTCAAGGGTCATGTCACCCATTCGAGTGACTATCGGCAAGTCCAATGGGGCATCTTTTACAAACTCTTTGACTAGAAGGACTGCATCTGACACTTTTTCAAGTGGGTTAGTTCCTAACTCTAAACCGGCTTGTACTCCCCTATTTTCTATGGCATTAGCGATTTCTGGATCATTGATATTTGCAGACACAAAATAGGATGCAGTGTCATGAATTTGGTTTGAAGATAATGTATTAGAGTCCTTCCCTTGGTACTCCAGTATCGTTGTCATTGCCCGCAATCCATGGCCAACTAAGGACCTAATACTCCAACTCCCCAGTCCAGGGAGGTCCCACTTGTCCTCGGGAACCTTTGAAACCGTCGTTAAAAATAGATCCGCTGCCAAGTAAAAGTTTTCCTTCACATCCATGGTTGTAGATCTCCTGACGTATATCTAATGAGCAAGTCTTCTCTTTTTGGCTTCATTTAAAAGATAAGGCAGTGCAATCGAGGCCCCAGTGGCTACGAAAGTGGAAAATCCCACAACACCCCAAGCCACCGGATCAAGTGGTGTGCATCCAAAATACTGGCTGACACCAGGAGTCTGGATTACGATGCCGAGCACCCCGGCAGAAGCCATAGTAGAGAGAAGAACTACCGGTGACTTGCCTCCTAACACTGCAGTCTGGGAAAGTTGGGTAGTAACTAAAGTGGCAAGAGCAATAGTGCCTGCTCTCTTATTTGTTCCCGTTGCCTTGCCGGCCATCCAAGCTGCAGTTGTAGCAGTAGACGTGGTTACAGCTCGAAGTGCAATTTGGGTCGCCAATGGGCGCCCAAGAGATGCCTCAGGTCCTTCTAGTAATAACTCTTCCGGAGATTTTTCACGTGGTGGCCTTGTGGCAATAGTAATTGCGGGAAGAAGGTCGGTCATCAAGTTAACCAAAAGGAACTGCCTTGTATTCAGAGCCGATCTTCCGGTCATGGCAGTTGAGGCTAGTGTAAAGGCAACTTCTCCGATGTTGCCGCCAATTAGAATTCCAAGGGCATCAC
>JABEUL010000313.1 GCA_013044465.1 Acidimicrobiales bacterium | reverse complement strand
TAGCTTGTTTTGAAAGTGTTCCTATTGCCACAATCCATCTTCCCATAACCAACAGAAAATCGCGAGTATTTACGGTGAATAAATCAGCAGTCTCCTAGCAGTTGAGAAAATTGCAACTTCTGGAAGGGTATTAGATGTTTTAGTAGGGCCTGCAGGAACTGGGAAATCAACCACAATGGCAGGACTCAGGTCTCTTTGGGAGAGTGAATACGGAGTGGGATCAGTAATTGGACTAGCTCCATCTAGTGCAGCTGCTGAAGTTTTAGCTACTGAACTAGGAATTGATACAGAAAATACTGCCAAATGGTTAAGTGACTATCGCCGCATACCTGAGCTTTCACTTAAACACAAGAAACTGGCAGCTTCACTTTCAAGACACCCTCATAAAGCCTCTCCCCAGGCTTGGAAACTAAGAAAGAAGCTCACTGAAATTGAACAAGATATTGCAGCAAAGAGACTAAAAAGTGGCCAGCTCGTAATTGTAGATGAAGCCTCCTTGGCAGGTACTTTTGCATTAGATGAACTAGCTTCTGTGGTTAAAGATGTAGGAGCGAAGCTATTACTAGTGGGTGACTGGGCTCAATTATCCTCAGTTGAAGCAGGAGGAGCTTTCTCACTTTTAGTTAAAGATAGAGGGGACTTAGTCCCTGAATTAACTGATATTCGCCGCTTTGCTTCTAGTTGGGAAAAAACTGCCAGTGCACAGCTACGCACAGGAGACGCGAGCTCAATTGAAGCTTATGACAACCACGGAAAAATCACTGAGGGTACCCGGGAAGAACTCTTAGATTCAATATATAAAGCCTGGAAAAGTGATAGGGATTCCGGCAAAACAAGTCTCATGATTGCAGGCGACTCTTTAACAGTTAGGGAGCTTAACCAAAGGGCGAGAGCTGAACTGGTGGAGGAGGGAATAGTGAGTGAGGGCGGCGTCAAACTTGGAAGTGGCTATATTGTTGGAGTTGGAGATGAGGTTGTAACGAGACAAAACAATCGACTTCTAAGTGCCGGAAACAGCTATGTCAAAAATGGTGACAGGTGGAAGGTAACTTCGATAAATAATGACGGATCAATGGCAGTTCATAGGAATGGCATCGAAGTAGTTCTGCCCAAAGATTATGTTGAAGACTTCGTCGAATTAGATTATGCCTTTACTGCCCACCGGGCACAGGGGAGAACAGTAGATACCTCACACTCACTAATCTCTCCGACTACCACTCGAGAAGTTCTTTATGTTGCAGCTACTAGAGGAAAAGAGTCAAACAATTTATATGTTGACACGAGCTACGACCCAGATCCTGACACCAGTCACGATGAAGTGGTTACACAGCAAAGTTGTCGTGATGTGCTCAGTCAGGTTCTTAAAAATGAAGGAAGGGATGTCTCTGCAACTGAGACAATTACAAGTTATCAGGTGGAACAAGAGAGCCTAAAATCATTGTTGTCGGAGTATCTGACGTTAGCTAGTGTTGCCCAGGCAGAACGAGTAAATGTGGTTCTTGAAACACTAAATATGAGAAGTGATCAATTAGATGAGATTCGAGAGAGCGAAGCATTCGGAGCACTTTTGTCTGCAATTCGTGAAGCTGAATCCTATGGTTTTAATCTCCAACAAGATCTGCAAAAGCTGGTTAGAGCTAGACCGACAGATGAGGCGGAGGATTTGGCAGCGTTGTTACATGGAAGAGTAGATAGTTGGGTTGATACTGTAGGAAGCAGTCAAGGAAGGCAACCTCGTTTCATAGTAGGACTGATCCCTAGAGCGCAAAGTGTCATAGATCCTGACATGGAAAAGGCACTGATTGAGCGTGAACGATCAATTGAGTTACGTGCCATCGACTTAGCTGAAAGTGCAATTAGGAATAATTCTCGCTGGATATCTGAACTTTGTCCGCTGCCGACTAGTCCCTCTGGCAAGGAGGCCTGGATGAATACGGTTTCTATCATTGCCGCTTACAGGGACTACTGGGATATTGGAGATCATCCGGATCCGTTGGGAAGTGAAGAAGTGACAATGACAATTGTTCAATCCAGTCAGAAGTCTCGAGCACAGCGAGCTCTTAACCGGGCACGTAGCCAAGCCAACATTGAATCCTCAGACACCGTGTCCTTTGTTGAGAGTGAGGAGATAACAATCAATTTCTAGCCAGACTGTTTGGCTATTACCCTTAGTTCTCCAAGGTGATAACGCTTGTTCAAGTCAGGTCGGCTGTTCCAAGAATACCAGGTCAAAGCTATGAAATGCAGAGACACATTTGCCGAAAATGTGCTTTGATCCACTATCTCGCATTTTGCATATTTTTGTAGTAATAAGCTTTTTTGTTCTCCTAAAGAAGGCTTCAAATAGTCAACTCTCTTTATCGGAATGGGCAATAAATAAGTACCATTTTTCTTAGCAAATACGAAAGCTCCGACTTTGATCTTTTCTCTAACGGATCTGGTGCCATTAATGTTGCCTCTTTGTAAGATTTCCCAGAGCCAAATTCGTTTCCAATTGACATATTGCCTTATCAGGCCTAGAATTTTAGCATGGAGGCTTTGGCCACCTCGATCGATGTGGTCTACCTTCGGAAGGCACAATGATGAAACCAACTTCCAAATTTAGATCAAGTGCAAAAGGTCGCAAAGTGATTTTCTCATTTGCAAGAACCTTGTTCGTTACACTTGCGGCAACCGTGCTGCTGGGTTTTGCAACTGAAATCGAACCGGCTAAGGCGGCGACTACCTACAACTTCCTGCCCTCGGGTGCCGTCTCAGGATACTTGTATACGGTTGCAGGTGGCGGGTACACCATAGCCAATGGAACTCCGGCTCATTCAGCAGAAGTAGATCCGGAGGGAATTGTATTTGACAAATCTGGCAACCTTTATTATTGTGACCAAGATGGCGTTAGAATGATTCCTGCAGTAAGCGGTGTGTTTTTCGGTATGTCGATGACGGCTGGGGATTTTTATACCGTTGTCAACCATAATTGCGATTCACGTATTGCTGTAGATGGTTCCGGCAATATCTTCTTCGACGTTTCCTACAATAACGGAACTGCTTGGGGAGAGACCGTCGATATGATCCCTGCGGCAACTGGAACCTATTTTGGCCAGTCAATGACTATGGGCACCCCTTATGTAATTGCTGGCAGTACCACATCGATTGGATACAACGGCGACAGCATTCCAGCTACTACTGCCGAAATTGAGGCTCAGGTAGGATTGGCAACTGATACGGCAGGAGATCTCATAATTGGAGATTTAGGCAGAGTTCGCATGGTTCCTGCGGCAACTGGAACCTATTTCGGCCAGTCTATGAACGATGGCTACATCTATACCATCGGAGGCAATGGCACTAGTCCTGCCAATTGCGGATCGGCGGCATCGGGAATTGGTGGGCTTGCGACGTCTGCGCAATTGTGTGTGTCTGACGGAGCGGTTAGTGTTGATCCTTCGGGAAACATAGTCGTTGCTGCTTACTTCAACGTTCTGGTTATAGCCGCCTCAAGTGGCACTTATTACGGTCAGTCTATGACTGCCAACAATGTTTACAACGTTGGAGGTGATGGGACCGCAGGCAACAATGGCGATGGAGGACCGGCTACATCGGCGGAGATATACATTAATTGGATGGGTCTGAGCACAGATGGAGGACAAGGGAATATCTTTATATATCAGCCAAAAGAAATTCGCATGATCCCTGCGGCAACTGGAACCTATTTCGGCTACCAAATGACTGCCGGAGACATCTACACGATTGCAGGCAATGGGTCCCTATCGGCTCAAGCTTATAATGGCGTACAGGGAACTTCCGCAGGACTGGGGGGTGGTGAATATCTTGCAACCGATCCTAGCGGCAATCTATTCGTTGATGGCGCATACCAAATCGCTGCCATGCCGGTCTCAGGGACAAGCGGGGTGCCAGAAGCACCGACTGGAGTGTTGCCATCCGGAGGCACATCGTCGATCTCTCTTGTCTGGAACCCCTCTCAGGACAACGGAGCTGAAGTCACCGATTACAAATTGCTGGCATATCCTTTTGGATCCAACACTCCTATAGTTATTGACACTTCCTCCTCTTCAACTTCTACTTCTATTTCAACTCTCACTTCGGGTACTACCTACACCTTTGAAGTTGAAGCCGTCAATTCAAATGGCACGGGACCGGCCAGCCAAGCAAGCGCCCCCATCACATTCACCACCGGAACCCCCGGTCCTCCTACGTCGTTCAACGCTGCCGGTGGGAACCAGTCTCTGAATCTTTCCTGGTCGCCACCTTCATCAATAGGTTCATCATCGATAAGTGACTATATGGTGACCTTATATCCACCCTCTGGATCCTCTACTACATATGACACTGCCTCTACGTCCACTACATATACGGTCTCAGGCCTCAATTCCTCGACAACATATGAGGCAACGGTAACTGCGGTAAATACCCAGGGAGACGGAACATCTAGTCCCTATCAAAGCGCCACCACCTACTCAGTCCCCACGGCACCTGGCGCTCCCGCGGTTACTCCGGTGTCAGGTGGCGAGTCACTTTCATGGAGTGCCCCTTCGAATCCTGGCGGAGGTGCGATCTCCGATTACGAGGTACTCGTAAATCCATCTGGCGGTATTCAATACAGCGTGGACACTGCATCGTCTTCAACCTCCTTTACCGTCACAGGTCTTACTCCGGGAGATATCTATACCTTCGAAGTTGAGGCCGTAAACTCAGTAGGAACATCCCCGGTCTCTTCGCCTTCTGCCTCCATTTCATACGGTATAGCTTCACCTCCACGATTCGTCCAGGGCATTGGTGGCTCGGGAACCGTTGATCTAATGTGGGCATCTCCTCTTTATCAAGGTTTGACCCCTGTTACCGACTACTTGATTGTAGAAACCCCGACGAACGGGTCTCCAACAACTATCGATACCCAATCCACTTCATTGACCGCCATGCTTAGTGGGGTCTCAGAGACAGAGTCGTT
>JABEUL010000312.1 GCA_013044465.1 Acidimicrobiales bacterium | reverse complement strand
TCCCTTGCGGGTGCTTGTACGGGATTTTTATGGTGGAATGCAGGGCCTGCAAAGATTTTTATGGGTGACACGGGAGCATTGGCTATTGGGGCTGGCTTAGCTGCCATATGTTTGCAGATGAATATAGCATTACTACTTCCAATTATTGGAGGTTTATTTGTCATCGAGACGCTAAGCGTGGTGATTCAAGTGGCAAGTTTCCATCTCTTTAAACGCAGAATATTTAGAATGGCTCCAATTCATCACCATTTTGAATTAAAGGGATGGCCGGAGTCTACTGTAATAGTCAGGTTTTGGATCCTTTCTGCTTTATGTAGTTCAGTCGGAGTTGGAATATTTTATGCCGATTTCATTGCATCTCACGCGGCAGGTCACTAATGGAGAGAAAATTAGTATCCCCAGTATTGATGGTTGGTGGAGGTGTAACTGGGACTGCTGTAGCTGAGCTCTACTGTGAATCCGGACTGGACTTAGATGTAATTGATGACAGGCCAACACTGGAGATGGAAGAGAAGTTTAGACGTTTAGGCTTTGATGTATTTCTCTCTCCCGAAGGTGACGATCAAGATAAATGGCGTGAGCTGCTTTCAAGTGTTGAGCGCACTATAGTAAGTCCTGGAATTCCTGCTTCTCACCCTGTATATAGTATGTCCGCCATGATGGATATAGATATTATGAGTGAAATTGAACTAGCTGGAGAGATCAGTGAAGTACCCATTCTTGCCATCACGGGCACAAATGGGAAAACAACTATTACTACTTTAGTTTCTCGAATGCTAAATGAATCAGGAATTAACTCTGTAGCATGCGGAAATATTGGTGAACCTTTGGTGAGAGCAGCCAAAAGTGCCAAGAGCCAAGGTACCCAATTCTTGATTGCTGAAGTTTCCAGTTTTCAACTAGCTCTCACCAAAACTTTTCATCCACATATCGGACTTTGGTGCAACCTTGGAGAAGACCATTTGGACTGGCATCCTGATTTTGATCACTATCGAAATTCAAAAGCCAAAATATGGGAAAACCTGGATAAAAGCGATATTGCAGTAGCTAATGCCGATGACCCAATGGTCCTTAAGTCACTAAGCAGACTTAACAAAGAGTGTATTACTTTAACTTATGGGTATAAAAGTAAGGATTACAGGGTTGTAAATAACGACTTGATGACTCCCACGGGTGAAGTGATAGTGAGCATTGATGAGCTGAAGAAGAATTCGATAACCGATATATCAAATGCCTTAGCGGCATGTGCAATGTCACTTGAAGCAGGCTGCGATATTAATAGCTGTAAAAAGGTCTTGAAAGATTTTGTTGGACTTAGCCACCGTGTCGAGCACATAAGTGACTTCGGAGGAATCGAGTGGATTGATGACTCTAAAGCAACCACTCCATCTGCAGTCTTAGCCGCACTTAAGGGAAGAAGTAATGTGGTGCTGATAGCAGGTGGTCGGAACAAAGGGTTGGACTTATCAGTATTGCGACAAGGAGGCAACTCTATTTATGGGGTCATCGCAATTGGAGAGAGCCAAGATCAGATAGTTGATGCATTTGCTGGCCTAGATATGGCTATTGAAAGGGCTAACTCCATGGAAGAAGCAGTCAAAAAGGCACGTGGCATCTCATCTCCGGGAATGACAGTTATGCTCTCACCCGGTACGGCCTCATTTGATTGGTATTCGAGCTATGCCGAGCGTGGAGACGACTTCAAAAAGTGTGTGCAATGTGTCGCTGAGGTGGAATTATGAACAAGAAACTCCAAAATAGTCGACCGCTGGCAGGACCCTTAATCACTGTTGTTGTAATGCTATCGGTATTGGGTCTCGCCATGGTACTTTCAGCTTCATCTATTGATGCGCTTCAACTTTATGGTTCGCCTTGGACCATATTTTTCAAGCAGGTTATGTGGATGTTAGTTGGAGCAAGCGCAATGGTATTCACGGCAACAAAAATATCAATGAAAAATCTTCAAAGGGTATCATCTCCGTTTTTAGTCCTTTGCTTTATTGGCCTATTTGCTGTTTTGATTCCCGGTTTAGGAGTTTATTCAGCAGGATCCACTCGGTGGATTGGCGTAGGCATTCTTAAAGTGCAGCCTTCAGAGTTGATGAAGTTGGCACTTGTGCTATTCGGGGCCTCTCTTCTTTCTAGGCGAAAGAATCAAATCGAGGACTGGAAAAGCACAACAAGGCCACTCGTTATTGTTTCAGGCACTGCGATTACTCTCATCATGTTTCAACCCGACATGGGAACATCAATTGTTATCGGTTGTATTTTTTTCTCCTTGCTATTTGCAGCAGGTGCACCTGGGAGAGTATTGGCTTTAGTTGGAATCTCCGGAGGTGTCGTAGGCAGCTTTCTTGCTTTTCATTCTGCATACAGAAGAGAGCGCCTTTTATCATTCATGCACCCATTGGCCAGTCAGACCCAAGGTGGTTACCAGGTTGTACAGTCATTGGTCGGCATGGGCTCGGGTCACCTATTTGGTGTTGGTTTAGGTGCATCTACGGTTAAATGGGGATTTTTGCCAAATGACCACACTGATTTTATTTTCGCGGTAATTGGCCAGGAGCTTGGTCTAGTTGGATCTTTATTTGTTCTATCTTTATTTGGGACACTTGGATATATTGGGTTTACAATTGCCAAAGAGACCCAGGATGAATTTTCTCATTTACTAGCCATTGGAATCACAGCATGGATTCTTTCTCAGGCATTCATTAATATTGGTGCTGTTATTGGCGGACTTCCGGTGACTGGAATACCACTTCCACTTGTCTCCTTTGGAGGTTCCTCACTTGTGGGCGATATGGCAGCACTTGGAATTTTAGTAGCAATTGCAAAAAATAATGCAGACAGAAATCCAACTAGTAATCCACGACCCAAGTTAAAGCCGGAATTAGTTAGAAGTTAAAAATGAAAGTTGCCCTGTGGAAAAAAAAGCCCGAAGAATTTGGCTCAACAAAGTGCAAAGTTATAATTGCCGGAGGTGGAACTGCAGGGCATGTGTATCCAGCAATAGCGGTTGCAGATGCACTTTCCACAACAGGTCTAAGT
>JABEUL010000023.1 GCA_013044465.1 Acidimicrobiales bacterium | reverse complement strand
GGTTACATCCTAAAAGATCCTGTTAAAACTAGAGCAATAAAAGTTGTTTTAGACCCAGACGACCAAGTTCCAAATCCTGAACTGCCCGGTTTGAGAAATGTTCCACTTGTAGGATCGGTTGCAGCCGGAACCGGTGTTTTAGCGCAAGAGAATATAGATGAGATCATTGCCATCCCAGAATCTCTTGCTGGATCTGGTGAACTCTTTGCCCTTAGAGTCAGAGGAGATTCAATGATCGAACGTGGGATTTTCGACGGTGACATTGTGGTGACCAGAAGCCAACCTGATGCTGAAATTGGGGACCTAGTTGTGGCAGGAATTCCAGATGACCTAGCAACCGTTAAGGTGTTTAAAAGAAAGGGTTCAAAGATCATTCTTGAGCCTGCAAACCCTGATTTTAAGCCAATCGTGCTTCCTTCGAGTGAAGTAAGTATTTATGGCAAAGTAATTTCTCTTCTTAGAAGATTTTGATTAGAAACTTTTTAAAAATTTAAGTACCTTTGGTGGATTAACTGTGGACAAGTATCGACTTGTCGGTGGATTACTAATTAGTTTGGTGGATTACTTCGGGATATGTTCTGGATTTATAAAAACCTCTTGACTTTTGATTCCAAAAAGCGCATGCTCTTAAACAGTTCTGATTAGCGAAGTTCAAACAACGCTTGATTTACACTCCGGTGTGAGTCTGGCAGTTTGAAAATAACTAGTCGGAGAGTTACTGTGTAGTGCTGATTAGTGACGCAAGAATCTAATCGGTAGCTAGGTTTTCGGACTTAGCATTACCTTTAACTAAGGGTTTGACCCCGAGAAGTGCGAAAGGTTTCGATCGATCGGCTACTCGGGGTCTTTCCACGTTTAGCCTGACGATCGAGAAAATTGGTGCTTGTTTACAAGCAACTAATGATAGGAAGTAAGGCCTAAAAATCCCGCAGCCATTGTCACGACTCCACCAAGTAAATACCAATTAGAAGGCATTCCCGGCAAAAATGGTGCAATGTAGTTGATTATTATTAACAACACGCCAACTACTATCAAACCTAAGAGCGTAATACCGTACCAAAGCGGACTTGACCCCTCAAATTTGGGTTTAGGGGCGGTATAGCGACCTTTCGACAGATCTTCTGAATCTTTTTCTTCTTCAGTTCTCGGGTGGTGACGGCCTCCCGAGGGTCCTTTCTTGTTTTGTGCCACGATCAAAAAGAATAGCCTCATTTTTGGTGCTTGTGAACAATAGCTGCTTGCAAGCTGTTAATTTTGCCTATATGACTATTCGCCGAGTCTTAATTATCGACAACTACGACTCTTTTACCTACAATCTCGTCCAAGAGTTGGGCGAGATTGGAGCCGAACCGAGAGTCTTCAGAAATGATGCAATTGACGTTGAAGAGGCCCTGGCCATGGCTCCCGATGTAGTAGTTATTTCACCAGGTCCTGGAAGGCCCGAACATGCAGGGGTTTCAAAGGAGATTATTTCCAGACTAGGTATCGACCACAAGATTCCTGTTTTGGGAGTTTGCCTGGGCCATCAGGCAATTGGCGAGGTTTTCGGAGGAAATGTTGTACAGGCTCCTGCGCTCATGCATGGAAAGATATCTTCAATCCAACATGATGGAAGCGGTGTTTTTGTAGGTCTCCCAAACCCCTTTGACGCTACACGCTATCACTCACTTGTAGTGGAGAGCAGATCCCTCCCAGACTGTTTAATCGTTAACGCAACTACTTCCGACGGGACCATAATGGGTTTTCACCATGTATCTCTTCCAATCCATGGTGTTCAGTTTCACCCAGAATCCCACTTTACTTCACATGGGCGAAAACTGCTGGCTAATTTCTTGGAAACGGTCCGTTAATTTCACCAATAGCTGGGAATTAGCTGTTGCGATATTGCCATGTTCAGCCCGAAACGTTCCAGCAAAGTGACCTTAGGTATTGCCTATCCTGCGATTGCAACTAACGTTTTAATCTTGACGAAGACGACATCATGGGCAAATAGTGGTTGTAGTATTCCCCGATGTTGTAGACGTAGTTGAACTCGATGTAGTTGAAGTGGATGGTGAACTTGTGGATGCCGACACCTGAGATGACGTAGTTGTTGGATTGGAAGTTCCTACGTATATAACCACACTTCCACCTGGCGATATCGACATTCCACCAATAGGAGATTGTTTGACGACTATTCCAACATCGGCCTGACAGGTTAGAGTCTGGATGATAGTAACACTGAAGTTATATGGCGCAGCTTGCAAAGTTGAAGTTGCCGATGTTGATTGCTGTGATACTACATATGGCATTGTCACCGAAGATGGTCCAGATGACACGACCAGGTTGATCTGAGTATTTACAGCAACCGAAGTGTTCGCGGCTGGCGAAGTCGATATAACATACCCTGGTGGCACTGAGGCTGACTGCTGCTGTGTAGTCGTACCCAAAGAAAGGTTTCTCTGGCCAAGTTGAAAGACCGCTTGAGACTGCGACATGCCTGTCAAATCAGGCACCACAACGGATGCGTTGGGATCAGAGTAAGTAATGGTCACTGTGTCACCATTAGAGAGTGATTTCCCACCTGAGGGACTTTGAGTAAGGACCTGGTTAGCTGGTTGACTAGATGCCACTCCCTGAGAAATTACCTTAAAGCCAGCTTGTTTTATTGCTTGCTGGGCATTAGAAAGTTGTTGGCCAACAACACTAGGAACTTGTGATGCCGGAGTACCTTTGGAGACTTCCAACTGGACTGTTCCCCCCGAAACAATATTTCCACTTGATGGGTTTTGGTTTACAACTGTTCCCTGAGAAGCCTGGTTAAATAGGTAGGTCACACTATATTTGAGCCCAAGTCCTGTTAATGACTGTTCAGCCTGCGAAATATTTTGGTTGACCACGTTTGGCACAGGGAATGAAACAGGCGCGCCAAAGTAGCCAAGTCCTCGTCCACCAACATAAACAATTATTCCCAAAAGAATAATTAAAACTGCGATCAAGGCCGCGTAAATCGGAGTTCTAGACCGTGGAGGTTTGGTCTCGACGTGAATTGGTCTTCTTCTGGCAAATGGAAGATCGTCGCTGACAATTTTTTCTTCGTATCGGGGTTGAACCGTGGTAAATTCTGATTGAGCAGAAGACCCAATCACAGTAGTTGGAACATCGGCCGCTGCTACTGGTTTACCGAGTCTGAATCTTTCAAGGTCATCGGCTAACTCCCCTGCCGAGGCGTATCTCGCTCCTGGATCTTTTTCCATTGCTTTAGCCACAATTGCCGCATATGCAGGAGAAATATCTGGAACCAAGGAAATTAGTGAAGGGGGTTCTTCGCGTACATGTTGGAGCGCTATTGCAACGGGAGTATCCCCGGTAAATGGTGGACGTCCAGCAGCCATTTCGTAGAGCACTATGCCAAGGGAATAAATATCACTTCGACCGTCTGCCCCATGACCTTGTGCTTGTTCGGGAGAAAAGTATGTTGCAGTTCCCATAACAAGCCCCGTTTGAGTCAAACTATCGTCAGCTCCCATGGCCCTTGCAATTCCAAAGTCAGTAACTTTTACTCTGCCATCGCTTGTAATTAATACATTGCCCGGTTTAACATCTCGGTGAATCACACCATGTCTGTGTGCATAAGCCAAAGCACTTGCAGTTGCAGAACCAATCAAGGCTGCTTCGTCAAGGGGAAGGTGACCCTCAGCTCTCAACATCGAAGACAGTGACCTTCCATCAACGTATTCCATAACTATGAAGTAAGTGTTTTCTGATTCCCCCCAATCATAAACCGACACAATATTTTGGTGATTTAGATTAGCAGCAGCTTGGGCTTCCCTCCTGAAGCGCTCCACAAATGACGAATCAGTGCTCAGCTCTGGGAAAAGCATTTTTAGAGCTACGGGTCGATCCAACCTAGAATCCCGAGCCAGGTAGACCCTGGCGGTGCCACCTCTGGCTATTTGAGACTTAAGTTCGTACCTTCCTAGTACTATCCTCTTTTCAGGATCAATCGTCAATTGAAGCTTACGCCCTCTCTTTTACCTTAAAAACTATTACTACCATTTAATTAAACACCATCTTTACCTCAAATTCCCATCTTCAGTGCAGCTTCAAGAACGGTGGCGGCAATTGGCCCTGCTGTTGTTGCCCCTTGAGTGCTGAATCCTAAGCCAGGGTAATATGGCACAACTGCTGCAACCACTACAGAGGGACTCTGTCCATTGCCATTTGGTCCAAATGCTACCAACCAGTTATTATTTCCTTGACCTACGGCATTTTGTGCAGTTCCGGTTTTTGCTGCAATTCCCTGACTAGGCGGGAAAACGCCAATATTTGCAGTTCCTCTTGGGCCGCTAACTACTAATTGCATATTTGCAGTCACGCTAGCAGCCGTTGCCGGTGTGGTTGCATAAAGCCATGGCTTTGGTGCATATGTTTTAACTGTCTGACCAAGGGAGTCTTGAATTCTCTCCATCACGTGAGGAGTCATTATGACTCCGTTATTTGCAATTGCCGCCCCTGCAAGTACCATTTGGAGAAGAGACGCCTTAACATTTCCCTGACCAATTGCCGAGTATGCCAAGAATGGCTTTTGCGTGGCAAAACTCGCTGCAGGTGGGAAAACACTGGCACTCACTCCGGTGAGATCAATCGGGGGCGCTTGATTGAATCCAAATGCTTTTGCCTCTCCTGCCAAATTATTTGCACCTAGGTCAAGACCAATCTGTCCAAATCCGGTGTCGCAAGATACCTCAAACAAATACGACATAACTCCACCACAGGTTTCTCCAGCAAAATTGTGTAGGAGCTGATTCGAATTGGGAAGAGCTAATGAACTCTTATAAGGGAAGAACTGATTCGCCAAATTAGGCATGTGATCAAAAACAGCCGAAGAAGTTATAATTTTGAACGTCGATCCCGGGAAAAAAGTTCTGCCGTAGGCCATTGACCTCAATGGGGTTGATGCGGTATAGGGGTTAAGCGCAGCCACAGCAGCTTTTTCGGTGGGAATAGAGTGGCTGGCTATAGGATTTGGATCAAAAGTCGGTTTGCCGTACATAGCAAGTATCGCCCCAGTTTTGGGATTAATTGCAATTACTGCACCTTGTTGGTAATTTGCTAAAGCTTGTTCAGCAATTTTTTGCAACTGCGTAGATACAGTTAACACAACATCATCAGTTGTTTCTTGACTTGTCAAGATATTCGATACTGAGGTTCCAGTATTTGAATGTGTCTTCAAATACTGATCGTACTCCGCTTCGACCCCTGTGACTCCGTAAAAAATTGAGTCATACCCCGTGATGTCGGCAAAGAGTTTTCCCAATGGATACTCCCGCTGTTGTTTGTAAATATCATGAGATGGCACTGACGTGGCCAGTACTGTTCCATCCGAGGCAACTATTGAGCCCCTTGGAAGAGTCAACAAAATCGAATGCGTCCTCCCGTTATACTGCGAGTTTACCAAGCCATTAGCCGACTTGAACTGCAAATTATTTAACTGAAGAAATAAAATTGCAAAACATAGCAATAGAAAAATAGTTATGCCTTGAATCCGACGATCAATACTTTTCATCCCGAACCGCTATTTCCTGAGATATTAATAGTTGTAGTGGTATTTGTCCCAATTGATGTAGTAGTTGTTGTTGCCCCACCTAAACCAACCTCACCTTGTTGCTTTTTGAGATTTGAAATAACCTTATTTGCATCGGCAATTGACGGCTCCATAACTCCTTGTTCCAAAGCAGTGAGTTGTGATGGGAGAATGTCACTTGTAGTTAGCTGAGTCTTTTGGACAATTGATGGGGCGAACCAAGCTATTCCTCCGGGACGACCGTGGAAGATCACTACTTGCTGTCCAGAAATTCCAATGTAATAGGAGTTTTTAACAAACCATTGAACCGTAAGCGTTGTTGCAATTGCGGCAATTCCAAGCCCAATTAAAAATGCTAAAACCCGAAATGTCAAAATTGGGGGAGCTTTATGCCGGCGCCTGCGTTCAATCCTAGATTCAGGCTCTACGTCAAATATTAAGTCGCCCTTCGCCCTAGTACTAACGTGTCGCTTTATCCCTGGAGAGTGCTCCCCTGTATGTCCATTGACGGAGTGAACCTCGTGCTTATGAGGGACCTCGGGAGGCTTTATATCAGATATTTCAGTCACTGCCGGTATAAATTCTGTAGTTACGGTTGTAACCTCTTCGTCTAATTCCAACTCACTTACAACTTCGCTTGACAATGAATTTGAGCCGACTTTATCAGTGCTGTCCTGAACTGGTGCATCCACAAGAGTTAGTTCGGCAATTTCTGCTTCTAGTTGCTTAGATTTTCCTTTGGTTCTGCGAGATGAAGTGCCCGAAGAGGACTTCGACCTTAGTTTGCCAACTTGGATCACTACAGCTGTAATATTGTCTCGACCTCCGTGTGCGCGAGCAAGGCGAATTAAATCTTCTGCTATCTCTTGAGCCGGACCCTCCCTTTCCAGAAGGGTTGTAATCTCTCTGTCACTTACTTCATTTGATAGTCCATCAGAGCAAATTAAAATTCGATCTCCGCTTTCTACGGTTTTGGCAACCGAATCAACGGTGACGTGGGGCTCAATTCCTAGAGCTCTGGTCAATGTGTGACGCCTTCTGTCAGTCAGGGCTTGGGTGGGGGTAATTTGCCCTCTCCTAACCAGCTCTTCGACCAATGTGTGATCCTTAGTTAACTGGGATAGATTTCCTTTTCTAAGAAAGTAGGCCCTTGAATCTCCCACGTGAGCAATTGAGAGAACTAGGTTGCCATCGTCATTTTCTAATAGTGCCGCTGCTGTCAGGGTAGTCCCCATCCCCCGAAGCCCTATTTCATCCATTCCTTGATTCCACACGGCCAAGTTTGCTATTCTCACCGCAGAAGCAAGTCCCTCACCAGTTTCATTTTTCTCAAATGCCACTATCAGCTCTTCAATTGCTGAACTCGCAGCAATCTCACCACCCACATGGCCCCCCATGCCATCGGCTACGGCAAACAACGGAGGGGAATTTAATAGCCGGTCTTGATTAACCGGGCGTACCCTCCCTACGTCACTAGAACCGCCAGAATGAATGCGTATCATC
>JABEUL010000311.1 GCA_013044465.1 Acidimicrobiales bacterium | reverse complement strand
TGAAGGTGATGCACTTTTGAACAATACCTTTAGCCATAATGGTTTCTTTGGTAATCCCTCAAACGGAGACTTTGGACAGCTGACTTTGGCAGCAAATCTGCCTCAGAATTGCTACTCAGGAAATACCGCACCCGATGGCTTTACACCATCAAATCTTGAACAAGTTCAGGCCAAATGTGGACCGATTGCCAAGGCCACCAGTACTGATTCAAGCCTCCTTGGTCAGCTTCTTTGTGACACCAAGATTCTTCCGTGCCCAGCTGGGGCTAAATACCCACCAGCGACACAAGTTGTCATGCATCCACTTCCCACGAATCTGCCGACGATGCCAAACCCCTGTAAGGGAGTTCCTGCCAATGCGTTCTGTCCGGGAGGAAAACCAGCCTAACTACCTGCGCATTTGCGCTGGTGCCCTAAAATGAGGGAAGCTATAAGACTATGTCGGAGTCCGATCAAGTTCTAAGAATAGCTTTCCTCATATACAGAGGCAATCCAAGATGCGGAGGTCAAGGCGTTTATACGCGTCATTTGACTTCGGAGTTGGTCAAGCTGGGTCACCAGGTGGAGGTATTCTCTGGGCCTCCATATCCCGATTTAGATCCAGCAGTTAAGTTCACTCCTGTGCCAAGTCTTGAACTCTACAGAGATCCGGATCCTTTCAGAAGACCCAAGATATCTGAGTTCAAGGATCGCTACGATCTATTGGAGTATGCCATTATGGCAACTGCAGGATTCCCTGAGCCAAGAACGTTTTCGCTAAGGGTTAGAAAGATGCTTTCTAAACGCTTAGGTGAGTTTGACATTGTTCATGACAACCAGTGTTTGGGCCCTGGTCTTCTAGGTATTGTGCAAGATGGGTTTCCACTTATTGCAACTATTCACCACCCAATAACGGTGGATCGTGAACTAGACATTTCTCACGCTACTACTTGGCGACGGAAACTATCTCTTCGAAGGTGGTATGGGTTTTTGGGTATGCAAAAGCGAGTAGCTAGCAAAGTCCAAAGAGTTATTACGGTATCTCAGTCCTCAAGAAACGACGTATCCAAACAACTGGGAGTGGATATTGAAAAGATCAACGTAGTTCCAGTCGGGGTTGATCACACTGTATTTCGCCCAATGCCAAACATTGAGAGAGTTCCGGGAAGGTTAATGACCACCGCCTCTGCTGATGTGCCGATGAAAGGATTAGTGCCTCTACTAGAGGCTCTAGCCAAGATTCGGACCGAGAGACATGCAGAGTTAGTAATAGTGGGCAAACTCAGACCTGAATCTAAGATCCCTGAGCTATTGGATCGCCTAAACCTAAAAGATGCCGTGACGTTTCTCCACGGACTGAGCGATCAAGACATAGTCGACCTATATGCCCAGGCAGAGGTTGCGGTGGTACCTTCACTTTACGAGGGTTTTTCCCTGCCTGCCATTGAAGCTATGGCTTGCGGGGTTCCACTTGTGACCACAACTGGAGGAGCACTCCCAGAAGTAGTAGGCAAAGATGGAGAATCCGCCCTATTGGTGACTCCAAATGACCCGTCGGCACTTAGCCACGCCATTATTGAGCTTTTAGAAAGCCCCGAGTTGAGAGCAAGGTTGGGAGCTGCCGGAAGAAAGAGGGTTCTAGGGCGCTACACTTGGCAGGTGACGGCAAAAGGGACCGCGGAGCAATATATTGAGCTTCTGAAGGAATATAGGGGCTCGTGAAATGCTAACAGTCGACTACAAGAGGCTGGGTTTAGTGCCAGGTGAGCGCATCCTTGACATGGGTTGTGGAGCTGGGCGACATGCTTTTGAATCATTTAGACGAGGTGGCCACGTGGTTGCCCTTGACCAGGATGATGTCGAGCTCAAAAATGTGGCCGGTTTATTTGTGGCAATGGATCAATGCGGTGAGGCTCCCGTTGGAGCTAGGGCCGTGGCACTTCGAGGTGATGCCCTTAATCTTCCATTTTCAGACGGCGCGTTCGATCGAATAATTGCTTCAGAGGTACTAGAACACATTCCAGATGACAGACGTGCAATGTCGGAATTATCTCGGGTCTTGGCTCCTGGTGGAACTATTGCCGTAACGGTTCCGAGGTTTTATCCCGAGTTGGTCAACTGGGCATTTTCAACTGAGTATCACGACGTGCCCGGCGGCCATGTTCGGATATATAGAAGGCAAGAAGTATACGAAAGGCTTTCACAGGTTGGACTTAAAGTAACGCATCATCACTACGCCCACGGTCTTCACTCGCCTTACTGGTGGCTCAAATGTGCAGTCGGCGTTTCAAATAACGATAATTTTGCCGTGGCCAAATACCGTCAGTTCTTGGAGTGGGAAATTATAAAGGCTCCTAAAGCATTGAAAAGTGTGAGTAAGATTGCCGATCCGGCTTTGGGCAAAAGCATTGTCTTTTATGCCACGAAGGAATCATAATGTTGACTGAAGAAGAATTTCAACAAAGCGCCACCTCTATTGAAAAGTGCCAACTTAAAAATGGGATGATCCAGTGGTTCGAAGGCGGACACAGCGATCCATGGAACCACGTTGAAGCCGCAATGGCTCTGTCAATTGCAGGGAATATAAGTGGTGCAGAGAGGGCATATTCATGGTTAAAATCCAATCAGCATCCCGATGGCTCTTGGTGGAACTACTACGTGGCAGAGGGAGTCAAAGACTACCGAATTGACACCAATGTTTGTGCTTATCCAGCAGTTGGGATCTGGCACCACTTCGCAGTAGTTCAAGATAAGGCATTTTTGGAGAGCTACTTTCCAATGGTTGAAAAAGCCATAAACTTTGTGCTTGGATTTGCAATGGCTGGAGGAGAGATTCTCTGGTGCAAGGAGCCCGACGGAACTGTTGGAAAATATGCACTTTTGACAGGCTCTTCATCTATTGCTCTGTCGATTCGGGCTGCTATTGCAGTTGCCCATGAGATAGGGATAGAAGTTCCAGATTGGGAACTAGCACTTTCTAGGTTGAGCGAGACCATACAGTACCGGCCAGAGTCGTTTGAACCAAAAAAAGAGTATGCAATGGATTGGTATTATCCAGTGCTGAGCGGGGTTTTACAAGGGGCTGGCGGAAAAGAGCATTTGGATAGTTCTTGGGAAACTTTTGTGCTGCAAGACAAAGGTGTGAGATGTGTTTCCAATAGGCCATGGGTCACTGCAGCAGAAACCGCCGAGTGCGCGCTCGCCCTAAATGCGATTGGAATTGACCATAAAGCAATAGAACTTCTTGATGCCACATACGCCCATAGGCAAGACGATGGCAGTTATTTAACTGGAATTGTCTATCCTCAAAAGTCGACATTCCCCTACCAGGAACGATCGACCTATACTGCTGCAGCTGTGATGCTAGGCGATTATGCACTTAATTCAGATTCTTTGGCCGCGGGACTTTTTAGGGGAGTCGGACTTCCAGATATTGTGAAGTTCTCAGATCCCTTGAGCGACCCTGCGTAGCAATCGTAAAGATCCCATAGAATCTATTTCAACGAATGCTTTAGATTCTTTTGCCCTAAGGTAAATTTCATAGGGTGGACGACCCCCATCTTCTGGGTTTTCAAAGACATCGTGAATTGCCAGAATCCCACCGTTTTTAACATGTTTAGCCCAATTTCTGTAATCTTTAAATGCGCTTTGTCTTGAGTGACCACCATCAATAAATAAAAAATCAAGTGGTGTCTGCCAAAACCTTGCTACAACTTCCGAGTGTCCCACTAGCCCCACCACACTTTGATCGAGATCTCCTTTCGTAATTGATGCTCGCCACGTGCCCAATGACTCTAATTTGCCAGTTAAAGGGTCAAAAAGTTCTCTGTCGTGGTGTTCCCATCCCAACTGGTTTTCCTCTGAGCCTCTATGGTGGTCGAGGCTAAATAGAGTGGCCCCACTTTCTCTTGCGGCGGCTCCCAGAAATAATGTAGACCTGCCAC
>JABEUL010000022.1 GCA_013044465.1 Acidimicrobiales bacterium | reverse complement strand
TCCGGAAGGGTTCATTGCAAACTCAACCGGAACGAGTGCATTGGACCTTGGCGGAGGAAGTGTAGCTGGGTTGAAAGTTCCACTTAAACCTTTATTCGCTGTATTAAGAGTGGAGTCAATTAAACAGTAACCTGCTTGAACATTTCCCGGGCCTCTTATAGTGAGGTTGACTGGATTCCCTGTGCCTAGGGGATTTACGTTCGTAAGCCAGGCGGGATCTGTACATCCAGAGCCATCGAAGGTAGAGTTCGTATAGTTTCCGTAGTTGTCAGCTCCAATTCCCAAGTATCCGTAGGGAAGACCATTGCCAGTAGGAGCTGCAGTTCCACCCGCGTATCCCAAGTGACCACCTGCTGGTCCAGTAGTGTTTGGGGGCACAGGGTCAGATGGATTTCCAACTGAAAAGGCCAATGAAATTCCATCTGCGCCAGTGCCGCCGTACTGGTATGTATCAAAAGTGACGTCTATTCCAGAAGTTGTTGGAAATGCTGAAGTCATTGTGACTCCACCAGCTTGATTATTCAATGCCGCAGTTAGCCTTAGGGCTCCTTGCCCTTGGGGATCTGGAGTGGCTAAATTGCAACCAGGAATTGGCACTTGTGAAGTATTTGTTCCAGCAGTTAGGCAAGCAACATTTGTAGAGCCAACTACGTTTGGGAGCCCCAGTCGACCACTCTCTGTGCGGTTTTCGAAGGTATGGTCTAAATATGTAGTGACGCTAGAAGCAAATGCCTTTGGCGCAGTTACTGCAAACCCGAAAAAAAGTGCTGATATAAAAATCAGACCTGTCATTATCAACCTGGCCAGTGTTGTAAGACTTCTCTTCATCCTAGATCTCGAGTGGGTAAGTGAACTTGGTTCTTTCTGTCTCTCCACGTTAAGTCCTTCCAATACTGCCAGTTCAACCCGTAATTACAGGATTTAAAAATAGTAGCAGAAGTCATGTAACAAGTTATGTCAACAAGTGCTTTTCTATTCACTCTCGGTGGCTAAATTAGGAATAGTATTGTTTTAGGTAGTGGATTACCACTTAGCCGAGTTGTCACCTCACTTAAAGTATTTTTGTGTTGTGCTCCGACCAGTACCGATCACGCAAAAGACGCTTATACAATTTGCCGGTCGGGTGTCTTGGAAGCTCTTCTTCGAAATCCACTGACTTGGGGCATTTGAAAGAAGCCAAGTGTTCTTTGCAGAATTTTATTAGTTCTTGCTCTAACTCAGGTGAAGCTAAATCCATGGAAATCGGTTGAACCACAGCTTTAACTTGCTCGCCAAGTTCAGAATCAGGAATCCCAAATACAGCTACATCTAAGACTTTGGGATGGGTAACCAGCAAGTTCTCAGCTTCCTGTGGGTAAATGTTGACTCCTCCTGAAATAATCATGTACGACTTTCGATCGGTGAGGTATAAAAATCCATCCTTGTCTAGATGACCGATATCACCTAGAGTAGACCAACCTTTTTTGTTTCTTGAGTTGGCGGTTTTCTCGGGATCATTTAAGTACTCAAATGAAGTAGCACCTTCAAAATAAACTGTTCCGTCAATGCCGGCTTCGACGGTCTCACCATTTTCATCTAAGATATGTACTTTTCCCATGAGTGGTTTTCCTACTGTTCCACGGTGATCTAACCACTGGCTGGAATCACACGCCACAAAACCATTTCCTTCGGTTCCTGCATAGTATTCATTGATAATAGGACCCCACCATTTGATCATCTGCTCTTTAACTGGAACCGGGCAAGGAGCAGCGGCATGAATCACGCATTTAAGTGATGAAGTGTCAAACTTTGTCCGTTCAGCTTCGTCAAGTTTGAGCATTCTTACAAACATAGTAGGCACCACTTGGCTGTGAGTGACACTGTATTTTTCAATTAACGATAAATACTCAATGGGATCAAAGTGCTCCATAACAATTGCGGTGCCACCGATTCGCTGCATTGCCATTGTGAAACGCAATGGAGCGGCATGATACAAGGGCGCTGGGGATAGATAAATAGATTTTGCTGTTGCCCCGTAGAGCCCACCTAGTAAAAGTTGGATAGAAAATGAAGTGCCAGTTTCTGAAAACTTGATAGGTAGCTTGACGCCTTTGGGTTTGCCGGTTGTTCCAGACGAATATAAAAGATCACTTCCCTCTACCTCATCGGCGAGTTTCTCACCTGGGTAAGTCTTGCTGACGTCTTTGAGATCCAAAAAACCATCGGCGCTTCCATCCATGCAATATTTCAGACTTACCCCAGGACACTCTTCTAGAGCTTTTGTGGCTGTTTCACTTTTTTCGATCGAAGTGAAGAATGCTTTGGCTCCGCAGTCATTGACAATATAACTCACCTCTTCTGGAGTGAGTCGTGAAGAGATTGCAGTGTAGTAAAGCCCGCTTCTCTGCGCTGCCCACGTTACAAAGAAGTATTCAGGGATGTTTTCGGCAAAAATGGCAATGACATCTCCACGAGTAATCCCATTGTCTTGCAGCAAATGAGCTATTTTGTTGGACTCAGTGTCTAACTCTTTATAGGTTACAGTTCTCATGGAGCGTGCCATGATTATGGCGGCTTTATCAGGATCCGTAATTGCATAAGTCCCTGGATACATTTTTTCTCCTCAGTTTTTCATTGCGAAATTAGATAAGTAACAACTATAGAGAATTTTCAATAAGTCTTACCAACTCATCCCGGGTTGGACCAAATGGATCTGGCAACTCCCAGGTATTTGATTCTCTTTGAGCAATTGTTTTATTAATTGTATCTAGAACATTTGGATCGCTCAACAAGTCAAAGGGACCGCCAATCAAGTTAAATGCCTTGATAAATGCCCTGTAGACCCCAGTGTCGACATATGTTGCAGGAATTACCCCCTCTTTAATTACATGGCCAAGCGATCCCTTTGGCGGGATTCCGCCATTTTCTATAGTCATAAAATCTTGAGCGTCTTGAAATACTGCCATGTCGTAGTAAGGAAAAATCTCTTTTTCGACATAGGCGTTCCAGTTCTCAACTAGTTGAGAACCATCATTTGAGCTATCGATGATTTTTGGAAGTTCAAATGCCTGCATGGATGAGATGGTACAGCCTCGACCGTAAAGCGGGTTTGTATGCATAAGGGAATCACCCAGTGCTATGAGACCAACTATGCTGCCCCCTTGGTCAAGTGGAACGGCTTTCCTTCTACGGTTTTTCAACTTTGTCATGGCTTCAACTTTGGTGAACGGTTCCATATCCTTTATCCGAAGCCACTTGCCTGTGTGTTCAAAAGCCAGCATGGCATTATCAAAGGCTTCGGGGTTCCTTAGTTTGCCAAGTTGCCTGTCCTGGTCATTTAAACCAACAGTTATCGAGAAAAAACCATTGTCGGCTGGGAAAATACCCACCTTTATATATCCGAAATCTCCAGCGAACCTTCCATCGGGCTCTAGAAACGAAGCACTTGAGGGCAGTTTGTAAAACCGAGTTAGATACTGAATAGGACACGGGGATTCCTCGATAGTTTCTTCTCCAAGTCCTAATTTTTTGAGCCATCCATTTCGCTCAGAGTTTCTCCCTGAACAGTCAATAATTAGATCACCTAATATTTCATCCCCGTTTGCAATCTTCACTCCGTAAATCCTGGTGGGATTATCAGTATTTTTTGATGCCAGTAGGGTCGAGATTTCACCTGCAATAATTTCGATACCTTGCTCTTTTTGGGCAATTCCTAAAATCACGGTCTCAAATGTGGTTCTTCTGGCACCGATTCCAACTAAATCCACATCACCAGGTTCTAAATCTCTTTGCAAAATAGTTTTGGGTAAAAACTCCATAAATGGCATTTCAAAGGCACCGGCTTTCAAAAGCGCGTCTAAAACATCTGGGTAATTTGACTTTAAATTGTTCCGAAGTTTTGCTAAAAATGCATGTGAGTGATGCCTTTGGGCTAGTCCTTTTTGACGGGAAGAAAATCTTTTTTCGAGGTCAAGGTCTGTATCTGAAGCGGTTGGATCAACTATTTTGACTTCGTGACCTTGCCGAGATAGCGAAATTGAAGCCAATAATCCAGAAATCGATCCACCTATTACAACTATCTTTGCCACTCAGTGAAATCTAGCGTGTTGTGGCGTGGCAGTCTATATATATGGCACAATTCGACTTAGCCAAAGATTTGAGCTGGCGATCACTTATCTATCAAGTTACATCGCCTGAACTCCTAGAAACCCTAGCAAGAGCTAGTAAAGATCCTTTGAAGATCTATATTGGTTTTGACCCAACAGCAAAAAGCCTTCACATTGGCTCACTTTTACAGCTATGCCTTTTGAAGAGATTTCAGCGATTCGGCCACAAAGTCGTCGTTTTGTTAGGCGGTGCCACTGGGATGGTAGGAGACCCTAGTGGGAAATCAACTGAGCGACCAATGCTTGAAAGAAGTGCAATTAAAGGCAATGTAGAAGCAATAAGGCATCAGGTGAATGCCATATTGGGCGAGGCCGAAGTTGTTGACAACTCGTTGTGGTGGGAGAAAATGGACGTAATCTCTTATTTGAGAGATGTTGGGAAGTACGCCACCGTGAATCAGATGTTCGCTAGGGATTCTGTGCGAAGTCGGATCAAGGCTAGTGATGAAGGTATCAGCTACACTGAATTTTCCTACATGTTATTACAGGCTTATGACTTTTTATACCTATACGATAACTTCGGCTGCAATCTTCAGTGTGGGGCTAGTGATCAATGGGGCAACATAGTCCAAGGTGTCGACTTAATTAGAAGATGCCGCAAGGATGCCAATATATATGGCATGACTACTCCATTAGTAGTCAAAGCAGATGGCACAAAATTTGGCAAAAGCGAGTCGGGCTCTATTTGGCTCTCAAAAGATATGACAAGTCCTTATGAGCTACATCAGTATCTCTTGCGAGTGGAAGACAGCCAAGTCATAACTTATCTCAAATACTTCACTTTTTTAGAAGAAAAAGAGATAAGTGAACTGGAGAAAGAAACAGTTGAAAATCCTTCTCTACGGGAGGGCCAAAAGCGCCTGGCCGACGAAGTGTTAGCAATAGTGCATGGAATTGGAGAAGTTAAAAAGGCTAATGAAGCAGCCAAAGACCTATTTGGTTCCAAAGATTACGCGTCCTTTTCTTTGGATGACTTTGAGGCACTTTCTAGAGAAGTTCCAACCTATGAAGCCGAATCATCAAAATTCATTTCTAGCGAGTATCAAATTGCTGATCTTTGTTTAGAATCCGGACTAACTTCTTCAAAAGGCGAAGCAAGAAGGCTTGCCACACAAGGTGGCCTTTACATAAATGGCAGCAGGGTCCAAGATGCCTTAGTTGAGATAAAAGCGGATTTGTTGATCCATGGGAAATACCTTGTACTGCGCTCTGGAAAGTCAAAAACCCATCTAGTGAAGGCTATATGAAACAATTTGGTAAAGCTATTAATTTCGCTGTTTTAATTATCATTTGCTTAATTAGTGTGAGTTGTTCTGCTGATATGTCAGGAAGTGCACAGTCCAGAATGAAGTCTTGGATGGAAGGAACTAGCTTGGTGTCATCTTCTCAGCAAATTTTGACCGATATCAAGAATATTAAAGTCTCGATAAAAGGCGACGATCTTTCTTCGCTTCACAGTCTCTGTGTCGTATTGGGCAATGATGTCCAAGATGCCAATGGTAATCTCCCAAGCCCAAATACAGCAGTGACTAATGAACTCACATTAGGTTATTCCCAGATTTACAACCTTACTATTTCATGTTACAAGGCCACTACGAAATCTCAAATTGAAAGTGAGGTAACTTCAATGAATAACTCTTACGCCCAAATTCAAGACGCTGTTTCGGTTGGAAATGCAATTGTAGGAAGTAATTGAAATTGAAGAGTGAAAGTGTTTCTGATGACTTTGATAGGTTGCGTAGGAGGATATTCTGGGCGATGCCTTCTGGGATATATCTCATCGGGAGTTGTTATGAAAACGCAGTAAATTTAATGACAATTAATTGGGTGACGCAAATCAGCTCTCAGCCGAAAATAGTTGTAGCCGGAATAGAAAAAAGCTCGCACACGATGGATCTGATCGAAAAGTCTAATAAGTATTCCCTGAATTTTATACAGATGAAAGACAAAGTATTGGCGAGGACTTATGCTAAAGCCGCAGTTGTCGATATTGAAGAAATGAGGCTATCTGGTAACAAGTTTTACTTCACAGAATCTTTGAAGGTCCCTGTTCTAGAATCTGCAGTTGCTTATTTTGAAGTAAGTGTTATCAGCATTACAAACTTTTCATCACATAATGCAGTATTTGGAGAGGTAGTTGGCGGAGAGATAATTGATGAGTCACTAAAGGAAAGTCAAGGGGAGCTTTCTTCCAAAGTGTTGAAAATGAGCGACACAAAAATGCACTATGGAGGTTGAGATCAAAGCCGTTGGTGAACACCAGATAGGTAGAGTACTAGGTGTAGATCCTGGGACGGTGAGAGTGGGACTTGCCCTAAGTGATTCGAATCGCTCAGTTGCAACTCCGTTCAAGATAATACTTAATGAGAATGAAACTCAGGTAGTTAAATGTATTGGCGACATAGTTGGCGAAGAAGCTATAACTTTAGTTGTAGTAGGAGTACCAGTCTCCCTCAGTGGAGCAAATGGCCCAAAGGCCCTAGAGTCCTTGAAACTTGTTAGTCGCTTGAAGCAATTCCTAGACATTGATGTTCTAGGTTGGGATGAGCGCTTTACTTCCAAAATTGCTTCTAGGTCCTTAAGTGAGCTCCAGCGTTCCTCCAAACACCGTCGAGGAAAACTTGATGCAAATGCTGCTGCAATCATGCTCCAGTCCTATCTTGAATCGCTGAAAAGGGATTAGGTAATCTGCCATCTTACTTTCAAGCTAAGTTTGAAATTGTCCATATGTCTGATAATGAGTCCAACGACAGCTCCACAAAACTTCGAACCGGTCCTCCTAGATCTATTGCTCGAACTAAGGCTAGGAAGAAAGCTCGCAGTAGACGGATCATTTCTGTCTCTTTGGTAGTACTTTTCCTATTGGTATTATTGCTGGGTTGGTTTTACTACACATGGGCCGAGAGCGCACCTAATACTACTGAGAGCGTCTACGTAGTTGTAGAGCCCAATGACACACTGTCTGGAATTGTCTCAAAGCTAGCTAGTTCTGGAGCTATTAAATCAGATATTGCCTTTAGGGTTTACATGCAGTTACACCAACCCCCAACGCTTCATCCAGGAACTTACTCCTTCAAGAAGCCGTCTAGTTTTGCCTCTGTCTATGACACCATAAAGGGTGGACCGATCATGAAACCCTTGATAATCCCACCCGGTCTAACTCTCGCTCAGGTCGCAGACAAGGTGGGCATGCTCCCAGGACATAGTGCGGCGGATTTTTTGAAACTGGAGCTTTCTAATTCTGTTCGCTCTCCATATGAACCAACTGGAGTAAATTCTCTAGAAGGGCTACTTGGAACAGCTACATATGACGTAGTTCCAGGTGAAAGTGACCTTACTCTACTGACTGACATGGTTAATGAGTTTTCATCGCTTGCTCGCCAAGCTGGAATGACGACAAATGGAACTGATTCAAATTCTCAGAGCACATACCAAGTAATAATCACTGCTTCAATTGTCAGAGAAGAGGCAGGCATCCCAAGTGATGGTCCAAAAGTTGCCCGAGTAATACTAAATAGGCTGGCAGCCAATATGGCCCTTCAGATGGACTCAACTGTGCGCTATGCAATAGGCGATCCATCCAGGCCCCCAAATTTGCAGGATTTGAAAGTCAACTCCCCATATAACACCTATCTCTACAAAGGACTTCCGCCCACGCCTATTGCTACGGTTGATATCAGTGATTTAAAAGATGTGCTCTATCCGGCTACTGGGAATTGGCTTTATTTTGTTGTGGTATCCAAAAACGGTGCTGAGGCATTTGCCGATACATATCAACAACAACTTGCCAATGAGGCCATTGCCAAGGCCCAAGGATTGATCCCTTAAAATATTTACCATGAGTGAGATTTGGCCTCTTTTTGATATTTGTATTGAAATAGCTGACATTTCTCTCAAACCAGTTGACGATAAAGCAGCCTTTGCCCTTGGAGAATTAGCCACAAAGGGCATCCATGAGCCAAAATTAATGCCTTTTTCAACTCCGTGGAGTGATCTTGAATCGCCTGAACTGGAGAAAAGTGTATTGCAAAACATTTGGAAAAACCGGGCTAGTTTTGACAAGCAATCTTGGCGTCTTGACTTTGCAGTATTTAAAGATGATTGTCCAATTGGGATACAAGATATTAAAGGTGACGAATTTAACA
Source organism: Acidimicrobiales bacterium (assembly GCA_013044465.1). GTDB lineage: Bacteria > Actinomycetota > Acidimicrobiia > Acidimicrobiales > JABEUL01 > JABEUL01. Next base: position 499 of record JABEUL010000022.1, on the reverse strand, counting down.
TTAGAAGATCAGTTTCAACCGGCTCTTGGATAGGAAAAGAGTTCCAGGGCCAAGGAATTGGAACGAATGCCAGGCGCGCAATTCTCGACTTCGCTTTTTTTGGCCTCAAAGCAAATGAGGCCCATTCTGATGCATATGAAGACAATCATGCTTCTATTCGGGTCAGTAAAAAACTCGGATATGAAAGAAATGGCACTCAAACTTGGGCCAGGAGAAATAAGCCTGCCAAGTCACTTGATTGGATACTCACCAGAGATAAGTGGGAGCAATCAAATCATGAAAGGGCGAAGATAATTGGGCTTGACAAGTGCTTGAACTGGTTCGGCACTGAAAGCGACTAGCCTCGTAGTTGATGTTAAAAAAGCTAGATTTGAGAGGTTTTGAAGGTGAATTGGACACTGTGCTGCCCCGTCCCAGCTTGGACGACGACGCTCCAGTGGCGCTCGTTAGAGAAATTCTTGAAAACGTAAAGACAAATGGCGATAAAGCCCTACTTGAG
>JABEUL010000310.1 GCA_013044465.1 Acidimicrobiales bacterium | reverse complement strand
TGCCTATTCAATTTTGCCCTCATCTGATGCAGGAAGTAGCGTGCCACCGATTCCTTCCCACATCGTTCCAGGTGGATCGCCATCAGGTGAACAAGATGGCGCGTTGGGCACACCAGCAGCACCTGCTCCTATAAATTCCGCGAAAGCTGCCCCGAAGCCGGCTAAGTCCAATCCTGGATTTGTAGATCGTCTTGTAAATCGCCTCGAATTCTGGAAATGAGCTTAGATTTCACAGATCTAGAAGTTGGGAGAGGTGAGGAGAAACTAGTAGGTTCTCCTTATCGTAGGCTTGAGGATCCAATATTTATTACAAAGGGTGCTACCTATGTAGGGGATCTTGAATTTGATGACATAGCTCATATAAGTTTTGTCCGATCTCCTGTTGCAAGTGCGAATTTGAAAAATGTAGATGTGAGCGAAGCTTTGGGCCAACCTGGTGTCATAGCAGCATTTACCGCTAAAGACATCGAAATTCCAGCCATTATAAATTGGATTAACAAGGTTATTGAGAGACCATTTTTGGCGAAAGATAAACTCCGCTTCGTTGGCGAGGCTGTTGCAATGGTGATAGGAGAAACAAAAGCATTTGCCGAAGATGCTTGCGAATTTGTCAACATTGATTATGACTTGACAACGCCGATAATTGATCCAAGGCAATCGGCAAATAATGAGGTATCTCTATTTGAAGGCTGTACAAGCAATATTGTTGCATCTATCGAGGGTGGTCAAGTTGCACAAATTGGCGAAGTGAGAATTGAGGCTGAATTCGTCAATCAACGATTGGCACCCTGTCCGATGGAAGGAAGAGCAGTAGTAGCCACAATTGATGGCGAGATGTTAACTGTATACATTTCCAATCAAGCCCCGCACTCTGCCAAGCGATCAATAATCCGGTATCTTTCAATTGACGAAGGTAATTTAAGAGTAATTACCCCAGATGTTGGGGGTGGATTTGGTTCCAAAATTGGCACCTATCCTGAAGAAATATTGGTACCCTATATTGCTCGTAAGTTAAATCGGACTTGCAGGTGGGTCGAGACGAGAAGTGAGTCAATGGTTTCACTCGGCCATGGCAGAGGCCAGATTGCCAAAGTTACCCTCGGAGGGGATCGTGACGGCAAGATTAGATCCTACTGTCTCAGTGTTATCCAAGACTGTGGAGCTTATCCTGAAATTGGTGCCAACATGCCAGCCTTGACTAGATGGATGACTTCAGGGTGTTATGACATAGATAGTGTGGACTTTAATTCAATCTCTGTTTTGACCAATACGAATCCAACCGTTGCCTACAGAGGCGCCGGGAGGCCAGAAGCGGCATACGCCATTGAAAGGGCAGTGGATATGTTTGCAACGGAGATCGGCATGGATAAAGCTGAAGTTAGATTCAAGAACTTCATCGATCCCAAGAACTTTCCTTATCAAACCAAAGTTGGATCGACCTATGATTGTGGCAACTACGAAGAGTCGCTAAGAAGAGTTCTTAAATTAGCAAATTACGACGAGCTTTTGGTTGACAAGGAAAATAGGATCAAGGATAAGTCAGATTTGCTTCTTGGCATTGGCATCTCTAGCTACGTCGAGATAACTCACGGATTTCCCGCGAAAGAATTTGGCTCAGTAGAATTAATCTCTGGTGGGAAACTATCTGTCAAAGTTGGCACTCTTTCCCACGGACAAGGTCACAGAAGCGCTATTTCAATGATTGTTAGAGATGTCACTGGTGTAGATCCTTGCAATATTGACTTTTATCAAGGGGATACGGAGTTAATTGAAAGTGGAGTTGGAACATTTGGATCCAGATCGATGCAATCTGGTGGTGTGGCATGTAAACGCGCCGCAGACATGTTGGTCACTAAAGCCATGGAATTTCTTTCAAATCACCTAGATGTAGATCTCGACAAAGTTGAGTTTTCGTGGCATGAAGGTGGTCAATTTAGCGTAGGTTCAATGTGTTTAAGCTGGAGTGACCTTTACAGATTGGCAAAAAATGAAGGCAAAGTACTAAAAGCGAGTGAAAACTATGAATCAAGTTCTCCCACCTTTCCATTTGGAGCTCACTTGGCTGTTGTTGAAGTTGACGTAGAAACAGGGAAAGTCCATCTCAGGGACATGTTCGCTATCGATGATGCTGGAAATATATTAAATCCATTGCTAGCCAAAGGTCAGATTCACGGTGGGCTCGCCCAAGGAATATCCCAAGCCCTGTACGAAGAATTTATTTACGACCAAGATGGCAATCCTCTTACCGCCACATTTGCAGACTACGGATTTCCAACCGCAGCCGAATTTCCCCAATTTCGCGACGAGTTGATGCAGACACCGACCTCTGTCAATGAATTAGGCGTAAAAGGTATTGGTGAGTCAGGAACAATTGGTGCGACCCCGGCAGTTGTAAATGCTGTGATGGATGCACTATCTGTTTATGGTATTTCTCATATTGATATGCCGCTCTCACCGGAAAAGGTATTTAGTGCTATAAAGATTGCAAAGAGGTCCAAGTAAGTGCAAATTAGGCTAAAGGTAAATGGAGAAGCCATGAATTTTGACGTGGAACCTAGGCTGCTCCTAGTCGAACTCATCCGTGATCACGTTAGATTAAAAGGCACAAATATTGGTTGTGATACAACTTCTTGCGGTGCTTGCACTGTTTTGATAGATGGGCATTCTGCTAAATCTTGTACGGTATTAGCTCTTCAGGCAGATGGATGTGAGATTATTACCATTGAAGGCATTGGAACTATTGAGAAATTACATCCAATGCAAGAAGCATTTTATAAGCATCACGGTTTGCAGTGCGGTTTTTGCACACCGGGGATGATAATGGCAGGCATATCTCTTGCAGGTGAACTGGACAACCCGGATGAGAGCGAGATAAGGCTCGGGATTGAAGGCAATTTGTGCAGGTGCACTGGTTACAACAACATAGTTGAAGCAATTAAATCAGGCCTATCGGAGATGAAACAACTCTCGCTAAGTGCCACTAGCGAGTCTCAACTTTATCCAAAGGATGCTGACAAGTGATTACAAGTTCCTTTGAATATGTAGCACCCCGAAGTATTGATGAGGCATTTTCTATTCTTCGTGACAGCGACGGTGAAGGAAAGGTTCTTGCTGGAGGACACTCTTTAATCCCATTAATGAAGCTGCGATTTGCTAGACCAAGCATACTGGTTGATATTTCAAGAATAGATGGCCTCTCCGGGGTCGATGAAAAGGATGACTTTATTGAAATAGGGGCAATGTGTAGCCACGCTGTGGTTGCAAGATCAAACCTTATAAGGGAGTACTCCCCGCTGTTGGCCCACGTGGCCGCCCAAATAGGTGATGCAGCCATTAGGTATCGTGGCACAATTGGGGGATCGATTTGTCACGGAGATCCAGCGAGTGACATGGCAGGTGCTCTTTTTGCAACTGGGGCAGTTTTGGTTGTAGATGGACCTAGTGGGAAAAGAGAGTTTAAAATTGAGGATTTCTTTACTGGCTTTCTAGAGACCACTTTAGATCCAGAGGAGATTCTCTTGGCCATCAAGTTGCCCAAAGTATCGGGCAAGTATTCATTTGAAAAGTTGCAGAGGCGATCAATTGATTGGGCAATTGTGGCAGTGGCTCTCAACCAAGTAGGAGACGGATTAGGAGTGGGTCTAGTCAATGTTGGGCCAACACCTGTTGGTTTTAAACTTTCTCTCACTAGCGATGAAGATACTTCGGCTCTCTTAGAGCAATTTAGCGAGATCGCATCCAGCCTCACACCTCCGAGTGATGTATTTGGCAGTAGTGAATACAGAAAAGAGATGGCCAAGGTTCTCTTTAGCCGTGCGCTTTTAAACTTGGTTTGAGTGAAAATAGATGATTCAAAATAGCTTTTCCTTTATTTTGCGGAAGAGTCAAGGAACTAGCGACACTGTTATTGCCAGAGTTGTCGGGATAAGAGGATCATCGCCTTGTGTTTTGGGATCTCTTATGGCAATGGATAGAGAGGGAAATGTCTATGGATCTTTCACGGGAGGCTGCATAGAAAGTCAACTTATTGAGATAATGGCCCAATACTTCGAATCTAGCAAATTAAGTGAAATAGTTTCACTTTCCTACAGTGATGAATCTGCATTTTCTACAGGACTTACTTGTGGGGGAGAAATTGACGTTCTAGTGGAACGCCTAGACACCGATTTGATTGACCAGTGGGACAAAAACAGGGATCAGTTTGACTCTTCATGCATTGTAACTGAAATCAGTAAATCTTCGACATTTATAGTTGCCTGCCATAAAAGTAGCGGTCATGAAAACAATAGTTATTCAGTCATTAATCGCGACTCCCTAGGAAATGTGCGAGATGAAATAATTGACACAAGTGGGGCTGCATTTTTATCTGCGGCACTTGGCCATGCGGTGAATCTGCTTAAAAATAAAGAGGAATCTGAGCTTGTTCGAGAATCAAACTTTACGGGAGGGGTTAGTGAGGGGCATGGCACTAAAAAAGATGCCGATAGTCTGGTTTTTTTCCAAACTATTAAACGGCTTCCTCGGCTCTTTAACTGTGGGGCAACTGAATATGCCTTGGCGCTCGTTGAATTAACCGATGGTTCAGTATTTGAAACTCATGTCATCGATCCGCGTCCAGTTTTTGCCACTAAGGTGCGGTTTCTAAATGCCAAAGTAGTAGTTCCTGACTGGCCGGATAGATACTTTCTGACTTTAGACAACGATATCGGCGAAGATGACGCAATTTGTGTTCTATCCCATGATGAGAAAGTAGACATACCCGCTCTTGAATATGCTCTGAATTCAAAAGCCTTTTACGTAGGCGCAATGGGTTCAAGAGGCACCTTGGGGAGGCGATTGGAAAGTTTAAGGAGTCGAAATATAGCAGAAAACAGATTAGCCCGCTTAAGATGTCCAATCGGCCTTGATCTAGGGGGAAAATCGGTACATGAGGTGGCAATAGCTATTTTGGCTGAGATTATTGCAACTCGAAATGGCGGCACCTTGGAGCCTCTAAGC
>JABEUL010000309.1 GCA_013044465.1 Acidimicrobiales bacterium | reverse complement strand
GTGTATGTTGATTTATTGTGGTCTGCCACATATCAACAGAACAAACCTCCACAAGAAAAACTACTAAACTTTTGTTTCTGTGGGCACTGGAAGAGTCATAAGAAACCACACACCCACATCCCACTCGGCTCCCACACATTCACTGGATCACCTGTAGCAACTGCGGGGATAGACGCGAATTGGCATGAATTTAGAGACGTTTCTTGCGGTTTAGCTGGGATGATGTTGAAGGAATGAGCAGCTAAAAAAGAGTAATTGCAGGAAAATCGCGGATACGCATTATTTGAAGTTGTGCCGTTAGTTTCTTCTCGGATTTGGGCTAGTTGCACTTAACCTATCTTGCCACAATTTCAGTAGTTGACGTGGTGTTTCAGAGACTTTAGCCAACTGCCTTTTGGTTGGGTAACAAAGCCGACCCTGACTAATTATCGAAGAGATCTCTCTTTCCGAGAAGTTCAATCAGTAAAAATGTATCAGCTCTATGACGCCTCAGATCGTTTTTGAGACGCTCTCCGAACTTCGATAGAGGAAAATTAGTTGGCGACTCTAAATGATCAGGATCGGCCCTTCCGGAGTGTGCAGATGTGACGACGATTTCTTTTTTCGGCGGGTAGCGGTTCAAACTTTCTTTATATGTTCTAGTTGCATTTCATTTAGCTGCAACAACCTTTTCAAAAACCTTTGATGATTTCATAGCATCATAAAGCGCATTTATTGCACTTTTGTAGGCATCGGTGTCCAACGTACTCGGCAATGAAATAATTTGCACTTCCAAGCCGTTTGAGTTTTCCTCACCAATTGCCACACATCCAGCAACATTTGCAATTTTTGGCATATAGATGGCCCAAAATTGCTTTGTAACTTCAAGATCAGTCAAACCAGGAGCAATATAGCCGTATAAGGCGGGCTGTTCGATAGACGAATTATCGGTACCTTGAGGAGTGCATTCAGTAACATTAGGTATTCCCTTATGAGTTGTCGGTGTAGTGCTATCTGATGCTTGAATAGAGTTGTTACATGCGCCCGCGTAAAAAGTTGCAAACAGAGCTCCCGCCAACATCGACTTTCTCAGAATGAAGCGATACTTATGAATATCTCGGAACAATGGAATCACTTTATGCTTTTCAACCATTTGCTTTACCTAACCCAGAGAAAAACTGGTAGCGGTACCGAACCATCCAACGGAAATTAAGTACGACGGGACATCTGGAGGAGTAGTTACATCGCCAAGCAATGTTAAGCTATTAGCGCTCCTGTGCAAACTTGTTCCACAGGTTCCAGTTACAAACCCTGTATCCTCATTTTCTTGAGGATCAACTGGTTCGTCGGTATAATTAGGATCTTGAGGAATTTCTGGAATTTCTTCATTTGTTGGCGGCAGTAGGTCTAAGGGATTGCCCAATGACGCGGAAATTTCGTAATGAAATTCAGAGGAAGTCGACCCACTTTGGGGGAAAATGGAACTCGTAGAAGGAAGTGAAAATACAGCAGTATTTCCTTCGAGAAATGCGGAACTCTGACAACTTGATGCGTCGGAACTCAGATATTCAGGACAAAACTGGATGTCCATACCTTCTGGTAATGAAACCGTACTGGTTACATAAACCATAAGATTTCCAGAAATGTTGCCTATAACATCTAGATTGCTCGAACCTTCAAGATAACGGCTTTGCGGTTGAGATATACCTGAAACTGGACATGAAGGGAATGCGCCACCACATGGCGTCGGCGGGCCAGGAAGATTGTTTCCTGAAGATCCCGGCGGACATAGCATTACATATGGATCAGAGCTACAATACTTTCCACTCGGATCACTTGCGTTCACAGGATCACCTGTTGCATCTGCGGGGATAGACGCGTATTGGCATGAATTTAAAGATGTTTCTTGCGGTTTAACTGGGATGATGTTGAGAGAATTAGCAGCTAAAAAAGAGTAATTGCAGGAAAATCGTGGATACGCGTTATTTGAAGTTGTGCCGTTAATTTCTTCTCGGATTTGGGCTAGTTGCACTTCACCCATCTTGCCACAATCTCAGTAGTTGACGTGGTGTTTCAGAGACTTTAGTCAACTGCCTTTGGTTGGTGGCACCTGGATGAGTAGCTGAGTGAACTTTGGCTAGTTTGTCTGGTGAGAGATGGGTGTAGATAGTGGTTGAATTTAGATCCCTATGTCCTAAGAGTTCTTGGACATATCTGATATCGGCTCCGTTCTCAACAAGAGATCACACTTGGGTTTCTGGATCCATCCATGGTTGGCCGGTGTACCACTCGGGAGGTTGACGCCTTGCACCGAACCAACCCCAGTCATTTAATGTCGCGACAAATAGCGAGCGACTGTAAACAGAGTATGACTCCTCGTCTACCAATGAGAAGAATCTCCCTTGAATGTGAGCGATTAATTGTGCAGACTTCGACGGTGTGTGACGACCTAAAACGACAGTGCCGTTGGGCGAGCCAAAGTCCTCTACTAGAGCAATACAGTGAATCGTTTCTCCTTTGGACTCAGCCTTAAGTACAAATGGCGCATGAATCATAATTTCGAGATCTTGGCTAGCTTGCTGCCAGGCAACTATAGTCTTATTGGTTGTCATAATTATGGTCCCTGAATCTGAAGAGTCCCTCTTGCACCATTCCTCGTTGTGTAATTGATATGAGGATATTGGTGGGGGTTAGGTGGTTGGTGCGCATCATCGATTCTCTGGATCGTGCCACCGCTATTTTCAATCAATTGCTCAGCTTGCGCTTGAGTCGGAACGATGCCCCCAACTTCTTCGATAGTTCCACCCTCGCTCACGGTGTTTACAACAGCACGATAGGAGCTCGATCCCGACCAGCCCCATGGCGTTTTATATGGAAGCGACACGGACCCTGTCTCGTCAGTGCTGTTCCATTTACTTATCCCAGCAGCACCCGCTTGTTCAAGTCCATAAGCTAACGCAACTGTGCCTACAACTGATTCCCCGGTATGAAATATGTTCCCAGCTTCACTCCATGAAGATATGCAGGGATCTGACCATCCGTTCCAGGCAGTTCTCCCATTCATTAATAAGCTAAATGCTGGATTAAAGTTTTCGTTGGCGCAGTTGTATACGCTACCTGTGCAGTTGTTGAAATTGTATATAGAATCCATTACGCCATAAACTGGATTAACGTTCTGATTAAACCAATTAAGTCCTTCTTGCGGACCATCTGAATTGACTGTGAACGAAACCGTTGAAGTAACGGAACCACTTCCAATACAAACCACGCCAAACACACTGACGCACATCCCACTCGGATCACTCCGGTTCACCGGATCACCTGTAGCAGTGACCTGTAAGTTTGCAAATAAAGAATATCTATTCGGATCTGATTTAGGTAAGTCAATAACAGAAGAGTAAGACCCAAAGTTAGTAATAGACGTAATTCTTGGATGATTTTGGCTTCTTTCTCGATATCTACTGCTACTTGAGTGCATCGTAGACATAGAATTAATCATAAGTATGTGAGTTTGACATTCATAACTATACGAACTTGCGCCATAGTGGTATAGATGACTACTTGAACTAAATATTCTGACACAGGCATTGCTCACCATACACACAAAATGCATCTGCCCGTTAACGACTTCCACATTACATATGCTACTTTCTGCTCTCTATGACCTGCAAGTTGTTCTTCATATTTGACTGATGTGATGCATCCAGTTGATGAAGGAACCTTCTCAATGTTGTGCCAGTTGGTCCATTCAAATATTGAAATTCTGGCTTCTTCAATGGTTTGAAGGTTGTCAGACTAATTACACCCTCGCATTTGGAGTGACCAGAGATTTTCTACGAGGGCTTTATCATAGCTATCTCCGAGACTGCCCAATGATTGAATCATACCCATAGCTTTTAGCACTGCCCAAAATTCATTAGATGTGTACTTTGATCCATGGTTATTTGTAACTGTCTTAGGGTATCTAAGAAAAGCTCAACTCTCAAATGGATGGCCATGAACCAATTGACTTTGGCTTCTGGCAATAAGGCCACCTATGAATATAGGCGGTTAACTTGACCGCCCTGCAGGTAACGCATTTGGTATTGAGTAAAAAGCAGGAGGAGACTAAATCCTCCTTAATCTCATCTACTGATGACTACCTGTTTTTAACAATAGGAGGAATTATGAAGGTTCAAATTGTTGACTTTGAGAAAGCTGGCAAACTGCCTAGCTTGGAAGCCGATTCATTAGGACATGGAAAGTTACTCCTTACACCCACTGAAGCTGCAAAAGCTCTCTCACTTGGGCGAACGAAGCTCTTTCAACTCATTGGCAGTGGGGAACTTCAATCAATTACAATCTCAAGGTCACGGAGGATCCCAGTTGGCGCACTAGTGGACTTTATAGAGAGATTAAGAAGACAATCAAGTGATATTGACGCTCCTAGCAGTATTTACCTCCCCACAGATCAACTGGCGAGCTAAGGATCTGGTAATGATTAATCTCCGTAAGCTTAAAAATGGGAAACGCTACGATGTCAGACTGCGCGATCCATCAGGTCGGCTATATACGAAGTCATTCTCATCAAAACGTGATGCAGAGACCTATGAAGCAAAAATGCTGCTTGAGAAAACAGTTGGAACCTGGATGGATCCGAAGTTAGGAAGAATTAAGCTCTCAGACTGGTCAAGCCAGTGGATGGAACAGCGAGGAGACCTACGGCCTCGTACTCGTGAGCTTTACCTGGGTTTGCTCTCCCATCACATTCTGCCCCATCTAGGTCGTATTGAGCTATCAAAGCTGTCACCAACCGTAGTTAGGTCTTGGTATTCAAAACTGACATGTGAAACTGGGCCAGGAGCTTCAACTTCTGCAAAATCCTACAGATTACTCAGAGCCATTATGCAGACGGCTGTCTCAGACGGCATAATAGTTAGAAATCCTTGCCAAGTGGATAAAGCAGGTGTAGAGAGAGCTGCTGAGAGACCTGTGCCAACTATTGTTGAACTTGGCAAACTAGCAGATGCAATTCATCCCAGGATGAGGTTATTGATTTTATTAGCTGCATGGTGTGGGCTCAGGCGAGGTGAGCTATTAGGTCTTTATAGAAGTGATATTGATCTAATGGAGAAAACTGTGAAGGTGGATCGTGCTGTAGTTGAGCTAACTAATGGCAAAAGAGTAATTGGTGCTCCTAAAACTGAAGCTGGAAGGAGAACCGTTGCTATTCCTCCTCACCTCTT
>JABEUL010000308.1 GCA_013044465.1 Acidimicrobiales bacterium | reverse complement strand
GAGTTGAGCCTCCAAAATCAGCTAGTGGATGGGGATTGGCATCTTGAAGTGTACCAATCTTTTGACTTTTCTGTGGGTGGTATTTGTCTCAAAACCCAAGAGTGTTTGAAGCGTAGACACCATGGGATCAATACGACGAGCACCACGAAATTTAAATCGCTGGGAAGCAAGATACAGGGATTTAAACGGGAAACAACGAACAATGACTTTTGACTCACGAGCCTCTGCAAAAGCCTGGCTCGCTTATAATGAAACATCACTGCGAACGGGCACTTGGATTGATCCTCGCTTACAAAGCATCAAGATCTCTGAAGTCGCTTCAAAGTGGCTATTGTCAGACCCTAGAAAGCGTGATGGATCTGTAGCCCGTGACAAAAGCATCTTGATTACTCACATATTGCCAGAAATTGGTAATCGGGCAATTGGCAGCATAACGAAAAGTGATGTTCAGACTCTAGTGGACAATTGGTCACTCACGTCCGCTCCATCAACGGCACAACGCCAATATGCCTGTCTTCGGAGTCTTTTTTCTTTTGCTGAAAGCACTGAACTAATTTCTCACTCCCCTTGCCAATCAATCCGGTTGCCAGAGTTTTTCCCTCGTGACTCTACCATCTTAGATAACGAGCAACTTGAAGTCCTTTCCAAGTCAATGGGTGAATACGGCCCAATGGTTTACTTAGCTGTCATGGGACTGCGTTGGGGTGAGATTGCGGGACTCAGGGTAAAGTCCCTTAATTTCTTGAACGAAACCGTTGCAATTACCTCACAACGAACACGCGGTTTGAATGGCATGATGGTTGAACAAGCACCAAAGACACGCACAAGCAGACGAATACTTAGTCTTCCAGAGTGGTTAATGGAAATGCTCAAAGATAGCCTTCTTAAAAGAAATGTATTAGATAAACCTGATGCGCTAGTTTTCGTCTCACCGTCAGGTGAGCCCTTACATTATTCGAATTGGCGAAGACGAGTTTGGTTGAAAGCCACTACAGACGTTGGTCTGGAAAATCTAACTTTTCACGATTTAAAACACACGGCTGCTACTACCCTTGTTGAGGAAGGTGTAGATATTAAAACAGCTCAGCAACGTCTCGGACACGCTAACCCTCAAACAACGTTACGTATCTACGCTCAAGTTACCTCAAGGACCGATAAAGCTGCTGCAAAGATTGTCGGGGATCGTCTTCGCCCTCAATCTCACAATATATGGAGAGATCCTCAAATATCATCTGGTCCTGAAATTTAATTAGTGTGTGATTTCTTATGTGGTGCAGATGTGGTGCAAGTGAGCTTTTTGACTAACATATGTGATAGAGTTTTGAGAATACTCCCTGGTCAAAGGGGGGTGGGGCTAGCTGGACTTGAACCAGCGACCTCAGCATTATCAGTGCAGATGGCTTCATATTTTAACAGTAGCTTTCACCTGCATTTATTCAATTTATGCAACTGCCAAATTAGGTCGTCGTGCCCCATGCGTGCCCCACCAGTTTATTTTTGTGGGGGACCTAATTGTAACGAGGAATCTTCTATTTGATTCCTAGATATGAGTATTCAGATCCGAAGGCCTCACTGGTGCAACTTTGGACTGGCTAACTCACCGCTTTCGAGTAATCGAGACGGAGTACCAGAGTTTTTAGCTGAAATCAGTCAAACAAAATACTTGGTCAGAAATAGCCTCCCCACCGTCAATTGACTGGTTCGAGGACTCGGAGTAAGGTCCAGGCGTTTCGCTTTCATTTTCAACCGGAGTTTACACTGGATCTGGGTCCAACAACCGGAGAAGTTCCTGAAGCGCGTCCCCACCTCATTCATCGGAAGCATCCAATTCGCGTATAGCTTCAATTAAAAAGGGAGTCTTTCCCCAATTTCGCAAGCAGGAAAGATGTGCCTGAAAAAATTGAATTAAAACGCCTTGGAGCTGACCGAGTTAGCAAGGAAACCCCAACCAAAAAATCCATCATGATCGCTGATCTAGCGTGAACAGATGCGGCAAATCCAATTTGCTGGGCCGAAAATTAACGTGTCTTGCTTCTTCAATCGATATGGCCTAGGTACCCAGAATGTGATCACGACCGCAGGTAGCGTGGAAGGTGCTCTTGCTGAAGACTAGCAACGGGCTCACTAAGTTGGCGATGAACGGCGAGAATGACTGGCTAGCCTCGTTAACCACGATCGGCAGCCCACGCAGACGGCACTTCATCCCAGCTAGCCCAATCATGGAGCTGCGAACGGGTAGATCTGCCTGCGGTAGAGAATGATCGATTACGTCTGGCCGAGCTTAGTAAGTGCATCGATATCTTCCGCTCAGGTCATGGCACCTGCGAGTAATTCCAATGGATGGGGGTGAGTGATAGTGCTCTCAACGACCGTCGAGCAATCTCCCTTTGACACCCTCTATTTTAACCCTTCGTGCATCAACTTCCCGATACTGAGAGAGTCGCATCATTGATTTCTTGGTAGTTTTCGGTTTCAATCACTTCACATACCTTGCCACAGCTTATTTCTGGAGACGGTGTTTCAAAGACTTTTGACTTTGACTAATTTGCTTGGAGTGAGATTCCTGTAGATAGCCGCTGAGTCTAGATCCGCATGACCTAAAGGTTCTTGAATATATCTAATGTGACAGCCTTCTTGACTTTTATCAAGACACCACTTTTATAGATAAACAAGTTAGTGGATGGATTAGCATGTGCCACATCCGGACCAGAACGGAAGCTTCTCTCTCAATGTCGACTTCGAGTTGAACAGAACCCTTGGGTTCCACCACGATATTCAAGCGCGGGCTCAAAAACCACCACAATCTCACTCGCACCGTGTGAGATACATTGGGGACACAAGGTAAGCTAAGTGTAGAATTTAACAAAATCTTTCCAACGCGATGGCTATCAATATAGAGTGTCATGCGTCCAAGGCGCGGATCTCCAATCCATCTGTAGACATTAGCCACTTTTATCTTTCCACGCTCCAATTGGTCTTGAACTGGTGAAGTCACTTGGCATCACCTCTCGTATACACTTTTTTGATCCCTAACAAAACCGGTCTGTTCTTGAACGCCTTTCTTGCGATTTCTGGAGGAAAGGCACCTTCATTATTTTGACCCAATATAGCCACGAACATATTTTGTATCATCGTTTATGCCAATCTTCATCTCTAATTATTTTCAAAAACGTCACAACCGGGGTAAAAATAAAGACACATCCGGCAACTATGACTCCAGGATAAAAATGATACCGCATACTTACCACGACTAATAGTGCACTAAAAAAGCACACAAGACCGGTCAAGAGCATCATTCGCCTGAATTTGTTTGCAAATTTATTTGGTATCAAAGAACTTCCCTCCGACTGAAAATACGTTTACATTGACACTGGGCTCCGCGAAGGCATTCCAATATTTTATTACTCCACCTTCTTTCTGGAATCTGATCATTGGATCGTGATTACTCTCCACCACTAAAGGCTTTCACTACTGAATCCCACGGAATACCACCTTCTGCGGCGCCTCCTGCTGCAGCTTTTGCATATCCTGAAATCGAATGACAACCACCTGAGTGTGAATAGTCCCACATTCCAAAACCCGCTCCAACTAGACCATTTACGACAGCGCCACCTAACGCTAAGCTTCCCAAAAATGAACAAACCTCCGTACAAATAAGGGCAATCGAGCCAGCAATTCCTCCTTCGCCAATCGCAAGAATAAAACCGCCAATAGTGTGTTGACCCCCACTCTCCATATATAATATGCCACCAGTTGCCCCACCAATAAAAGGCAAAGCCAAGACACAAAGTCCATCGGTAGCAGCTACACAGTACGCAGTTGCTGCGCCAACTATCGCAACAGTTGCGATCTGTGCGATACCGTGACCGTGCTGGGCAACATAGTGACGAGCGTTGTCGCCATAATGTACCGCCTGATGGAATCCTTGCTTAACCGAACTGACCGTACTCTGCTGGACCTGTTGAACTTCCCCACAACCCACTGGCATCGAGTCACACCATGACAACCCCATCGGATCACTCGCATTCACAGGATCACCACCGCTGATTAATCGTGCCACTATTTAATGTCAGGTTCCGATTTGGGTCATAGCAGTATGTATTAGGTGATGATCCCTGTGAACTTGATCCAAAGTAAGAGATTTCCTGGGCCTGGTTGTAGTTCATGTAGTAGTTGCTGTTGACTAATACCGTGTTGTTATTACAGGATTCGAGGTTCTCTCTAGTTAGATTGCCATTTGCATCCCTTGTGCCATTATTCTCACCAGTATCAAAGGTAATGACTTCTTTTCCTGATAGACAGTTGGATGAAAATGCTGCTCCAGCTTTAGTTTGAGCTGAATTCAGAGTAGTTGAAGATGACGAGCTTAGAAGTGGCGGAGTGGTCTTTTTGGTGGGGGCTAATGAAGTTGCTGAGTTGGTTGAAGTTGCTGGTGATATACCTTTTGAAACAATACCTGTCCCTATTACTTGTGATCCTGTGATGTTGCCATTTAGATCATAGGAGAATGTATCTGAAGAAAGTGGAGTAGAAGGAGACTCAGTTAAAAGATTGCCATTTGAATCGTAGGTGAAATCAATGGTATTAGAAGTTGGAGCTAGACCATCTGAAACTGAAGCCATCTCTCCTTGATTGTTATAGGTGTAAGTGGCACTTGGAATAGTTAAATAGGTACTCCCTGAATACTGAGGGTATGTAACTGTATCTTTTTTGAATATTCCAGCATCTTTCGCACACCCATTCCAGTAACTCTCGCACAGTGATTCCAGCATCTTTCGCACACCCATTCCAGTAACTCTCGCACAGTCGGGTTTCATGACTCGCTGGTGGGGGGAATTGTGTAATCGTCAAAGTATGACGAAATTATCTACAAAAAGAAAGAGAAAATGGTGTAGTGAAATGAACACTGTAAGAAGAATTATCGAGATCAAGACAATTGGTGAGCTCTCAGACCGGGAGATTGCTAGAGCTCTTGGAATCTCGAACTCAACGGTATCAAGGATACTTGCCAGGATTAAAGACTCCAATGTGACTCCAATTGAGGCCAAAGCCTTGGATGACCGGGCGTTATTTGATCTGGTTTATCCGAAAGTTCCTGGTAGATCTAGTTCGCCTGAAAAAGTAGTTCCTGACATTGATTCACTGGTAGCTCTACTGGGATCAAACAAGAAACTAACAGCGCAATTGCTCTATGAGGAATATGTGAATCAACTAGAGCAGGGAAGCTTCTACAGCTATTCGTGGTTTGTGGACCAAATATCAAAAGCCAAGAATGCAAAGCCATTATCAATGCCCCTTAGCCACATACCTGGGGACGAGTGCTATGTGGATTACGCTGGTCAAACATTTCCAATTTATGATTCAAAGTCAAACAAAGTGGACTTTTACGCTCAGATATTTTTGGCGACGTTAGCTTTTTCGGGCTACACCTACGTAGAGGCTCAGAGATCTCAGAAGATATGTGATTTCATAACCGGCCATGTCAATGCATTTGATGCATTCGGTGGCCTGCCTAACAAACTAAGGTCAGACAACTTAAAGGCAGCCGTGACAGAGAACACCAGGGATAACCTAAAACTAAACGATGCCTATATTGCACTTTGCACCCACTATTTAATTGAGCCAACTCCGGCGAGACCCTACCATCCAAAAGACAAGGCAAAAGTTGAACAGATGGTTGGGCATGTAACAAGGAAAGTCTTGATGGGGCTTAGGGATAGGAAATTCTACTCTCTTGGAGAGCTGAATGAGGCAATTAAGATCCTGGTTGCCAAGCTCAATCAGACTCCCTTCCAGAAAAAAGATGGTTCACGTTCCTCACTTTATAAAGACCACGAAGCCAATGTCTTAAGAGAACTTCCTGCTACTAGGTATGTATACGGTGACTACTCCTTAGTCAAAGCTGGTCTTGACTACCATGTCTCAATTGATCATGTCTATTATTCGGTTCCATTTGACTTAAGAGGGAAATATCTTAACGTCAAGCTCTCTAAGAACCTGGTGGAGGTCTTTGACTCGACTTTATTAGTTGCATGCCACCAGAGGCACTTTAAAAGAGGTGACTACATCACAAATACGGACCATATGCCATCTAATCATCGCTTAGCCCTTAAGGACCCGGCCATAGACATCATGGAAAAAGCCCGGCTAATTGGAAGCTCAACTTCTGAGGTAGTGGAGAGTATTTTGGCCTCAACCCAATTTAGGGATTCAGCTGTTAGATCAGCTAGAGCGACTTTGAAGTTGGCTGAACTATATGGGAAAAATACATTAGAAAAAGCCAGTGAATTGGCAATAGAGATATGCTCTCCCACCAGGGCATCCCTGGAGTCAATACTTTCTAAAGGCTTGTATGAGACTCCAAGGAATGCTCAGGCAGTACTAAGTGCTTGCAACCACCACAATCTACGTGGACCTAGCTACTACGAAAGAGTGGCTTCAAGATGACATCCACTATAACAATCAAAGACTCACTGTCTCAATTGAGACTTCCTCGGGCACTGCGGGAGTTCGAGCGACAGATTGGTGATCCAAACATTGGCGAGCTTTCCTTCGAAGAGCGTTTTAGTCTCCTGCTGGATGCTGAGATCGTAACTAGGAGGTCTAACAGGATCGAGAGACGAGTTAGGGAAGCTAGGTTCAAAGTAAAGGCCTATCCAAACGAGATTGACTTTAATACTCCCAGATCAATTGTGAGAGGCCAAATAGAAAACCTTCTGAGCTCGAACTTTATAACTGTTGGGACAAATGTCCTAATGGATGGACCCACTGGAATAGGCAAGACATTCCTTGCCTGCGCCATTGGAATGTCCAGTTGCTACAAGGGCCACTCAGTGAAATATTTCAAGCTCTCACAACTACAAGAACTAATTGGGATCTCGCGACTCGATGGCACCTACAGACAGTTATCTCTAAAGCTAAAAAATACAGAACTCTTAATAATCGACGACTTTGGAATTTCTCCGATAAGTCTAGGAGCGAGCAGGGAGTTACTTGATTTGCTAGATGAGAGAAATGGCTATCACTCAACCTTAATTGCCTCTCAAATCCCACCAGCTAGTTGGCATAGCCTAATTGAAGACCAGAGCGTGGGAGATGCAATTATCGACCGACTAATACATGACTCCATCCTCATTTCACTGGAAGGAGAATCAATGAGAAAGACAAGAGCAAATCAAAGGAAAAAGGAGTGATAACATAAACATTCGCACAGTTAAAGTGTGCGAGAGTTGCTGGAACAACGCTCAGCTTTGAGGTGTGCGAATGTTACTGGAACGGTGTTGCATAGCGTTGGAATAGTCACCTGTTTTGCAAATGCAACCATTTCCCTAGTCAGAGTAGTTCCTGATTGGCTGGTTAGTGTCACTGATTGAGTTGTTGACGGCACTGTGATAAGCACCACCAGTGATACTAATAATCCACATATAAGTATTACTAACAGGAAAAACCTATACTTAGACGGCATGTTTTTGATACCCACATTTCCATCTTCTCGTTGAAACCAAACTTGAAGCAAACACCAAATTGTCATTCTGGGCTTTCTCTTTTATTAAATACATCATTAATTAAGACGCTTTGCAGTCTTTACTTCTGGCAAATTTGATGAAACTTTTTGTAAATATGCAAAAAGACTCTCTAAGCGACCAAACCCTTCCAAAAATTCCCTACTCATATAGGGCTTGCTTACTTTTGAAGGCAAAGGGATGGTAATTGGACTTACTTCTTGAAACCTGGCACTGAAACTTTGATTTTGATGTAACTGAAAACTAATAATCCTAAATTCCCGAGAAAATTAGGCATTAGCATTGACCACTCTGGTCTGGGGCAAGTGTTAAAGCAACGTTTTATGCTTCTAGGCTTATCCGCCTAATCAATAGTTGAGGTGGGCTCTCATTGGGTAAAACTCTGGTTATTAGATGTGGGTATAGCAGTAAAATGCCAGGCCAGCATGACTGTACAGCTTAGTCAGTGCTTTCATCTCGACATGGGATTCCCCATAGCGCTTGACAAAATGTGTGAATGTGTGTATATTAATTCTGCCGGGTCGG
>JABEUL010000307.1 GCA_013044465.1 Acidimicrobiales bacterium | reverse complement strand
CCCGAGCTATTCCTGAAATCTTTTGTTGTTTACATACAAGGCATTCGTTTTTAAAACTTCTCTCGCCAAGTTCTCTTTGGGGCCGATCTCGACTTCCAAGAAAAGAAGAAATCAACTTCATAGGTAAATACGACATCTTTTTGGAGTGGACTAGGAATTGGAGACTTCTCAAAGCAATGGATGAGATGAAAGCACTATCGTGTATATGGTGAGTAGTTACTCTTATTTTGTGCTGCGACCGACGGGGCTGTTTTGGGTCTGAAATTCAATTTGCCTTCACTAGTACTTCTCCTTTTATTTTTGGGAGGTTGTGGGCAATTTGGGAATCTTAATGCTCCAAGTGCTAATTCACCTGAAGCCAAATACCTCAAATGCGATTTAGCAGTAAATGGTACGGTAACTGCGAATGACAATTGGCTCCGCCACGGTTCAGTACTGGAAAACACAATACCGGGTGAAATGCATGTGGTCACAATTTACAATAAACAACCAGATAGCCAGCTATTCCATGTATCAGGAAGTTATATTTTGACCGGTTCAAAATCATTTACTTATTTCGAGACCTATGGAAGTGTTGATAAATATCTAACCGATGTTTTGGCAAAAGAGAGTTGGATATCAACCGGAGATACGAACCAATCCACTGGTCTGACCAACGGTTGGGAATTTATAAACTCATTTGGCTGTCTGGTGTTAGTGAGTATCTCGGTTTCCAATAAAACCATTCACCTTACGCCAAGCTCCCAAAATTTGAGCTACGTCCTTGCTGTGTCAATTAATACAAATCCCTATTGCCAGGATTATTCGAGTAATACGAATGGTGACAAAACGGCGACAACACTGGCTTCGACTCTCTGTCCAAAGGGAAAGATGGATATGATTAGCAAATGAACTGGGAATTGGATAAATTTGAATGGTTGGACCATGATTCTTCCTGGGATGCCTGCATCACTTATATTGAGCCGGCAAAGGTCGAAGATATTGTGTCACTATTGCAATGTACAAACGGTCCATTGATGCTTAACTATGATTCAGTTGGAAAGCTACAAGATTTCAATGACTCTCTGTATCATGTACAGATTCAGCCATTCGGTCAAGCAGTGATATTGGTTGAGCCAATTGGTTTTGTTGGGCAATCAGATCCAGTGCCAACTCTGCTAAGTCAAAACTCGAAGCGTTTGGTAAGTATCTATTGGAATGTAGAAGCACTTATGAGATTTGTATTGGCTGAAAACGGAGTGGTAATAAGAGCTTTCGATGCTCTATGCTATGGATTAGACAGTGAAGTTGGTTCTCCAATAGCCCTTGAGGGCGAACTTCCTTTTGGACAAGTTAAAAATAGCCATAGGGCGTTGTTGGCACTTTTTGAACAGCTGACAGGGTTTACTCCAACACCAAAATGGCTTTACCATGAAAAGAGACCTACCTATCGAATTGGAGTTTCAATTGATAGTTAGCTACAGAAATCCGTAGAAGTTATAATTGGTCAGGGTAATGCAAGATAGGCTAAGTTTTGGAAAGCAAAATCAGCAAGAATTCAAAGGCACGACTTCAAATAACGTGTGTGCGCGATTTTCCTGCAATTACTCTTTTTTAGCTGCTAATTCTCTTTACATCATCACGGCTAGACCACAAGAAACTTCTCCAAATTCATGCCAATACGTGTCAATCCCCGCAGATGTAAAAGGTAGTCCTGTGAACCGGAGTGATCCGAGTGGGATGTTTATCTTATCGGGAGCCGCGCAATGGGCAGGTGAGAATTACTTTTCATCGACTAACAACGGCTTTACTGATGACTATACTGACATCGTTTCAAGAGCGCTACATTTTGGTGGCGGTGCTCCTGAAACGTGTCCTGGAAATTTCGTTGGTGATGAAGCCGATAAACACGATCCCGATTATTGGTTCCAAAGTCAGGATACTTATGAATTTACTGCTGTGTTTTCATGCTGGACAAATACATACTTTCCTTCACAACATTTGGAGGACATAAGAAGCAGCATTGTTCTCGCTGGCTACGAGTTGAGATCTAATTATTCCAATCTTCCGAGCAATAGTGGCATAATGCTGGGAGTCCTTGTAGATGCTAATTGGAAGGATGGCAAATTCAACGGCACTAGCCGTACTCACGTCGGAACATTTATAAAGGTTATCAATGGTCAGCCTATGACTGCGCAGCATACCTCCAGCACGATTGATTTACTCTCGGATTGGCATAGATATTTATCGACCACCTCTTTATGGAGTTATCAACCAAATGAAGGATAATAATCTTAAATCATTTAGACTTTCGCAAGACTTTTCATTAGTCAGAGTGCTGATTGTTCTACTTATAATTGCTGGCGTTACAGGAATAGCCTGGACTGGAGTAATAGCGTATAACAGAATTACCGCACCTAAAAATATTTCATGTTCCTGGCCATTGCAGGTCCAAGGAAACCCAGTCGATGGTCAAGTTGGACTAGTGAAATGCTATCTTAAGGCTCTTGCTCAGGGCAATAAACAAGAGATGATCGCAGTTGCTGACAATTGTGGTATTACCACTAGTGATTTTGCTTACTCGAAAGACGCGCATTATGGAACGGCGACAGGAAACTTTGTGCAAGGTTCAGTAACTCCACTTACAGCCAAGGTATCGATTAGATTTGCCAATGGTACAGAAGAAGTTGTGTTGCTCGATGTTGCACGGACGTCTGACGGGCAACCGGTAGAGCCCCTTGCGTGGCGTATGTCTATAGGCCCACCTAACTGCTAACCCTCGTTACAATATCCATTAACCCAAAATGTCATATTTTGTTGTGGCAAGATGGATGTAGTGCAGCTTACCCATACACGCAAAGAAATGACGGAGTGTATCGCCAGTGGTGGTGAGGGGATTGCCCCGACGCTCGTCCTTGATCAGAATGCTTATTACTTCGGGATTGGAGTTCCATACTGATGTCGCCGGAAGTGACAGAGATCTTGAAGACCATTGAGGAGCTGAGCCGGCGTCTGAGGGAGCCGATCGACGACGAAATGCTAACGGGAGGGTGGAGCGAACAATCTGCGGTAGCCTTGTCCGAGGGTTTAGTGAAGTTCGCAGCCAAGATCAAACTTGTAGATCACATGCCGCCCAAATCCGAACGTCCGTGGAACATGATTCGTATTTTAGATTTCAATAGTGTTCACGGCGGCGGTCTCTTCGATGACTTACTTGCTCTGGGGCTTAAACTACGCGATATGCCTTAGCATGTAAAAAAAGTTTGAACGCTCTGCCGCCAAAAAACAGAAGTCGCCGTCACAGCCTTACACTCCAGAAGGGTCAATCCTGATCATTTAGAGTTGCTGGGTAAATTCCCACCATCGAAGTTCAGAGAGTGTCTGACAAACCATCATAGGCGTTTCTGGAGCCAAGTTATTCTCGCTGATCCAGCCAGCAAACATCGAGACCTCCCCTACGGCTCTCCGACATTGAGGCGAAGGCGCCCAGGCGCCAGAGCTAAGTGTCGGGTTTAGCAAGCTTGTAATTCAGATTTGATATGCGGAAAGTCCTGATCGGAGAAGTCCCAATTATTTGACTAGCTATCTGGTTTCATTCTCTCCAGTCAGGGCAACTCCCACCAAGTCATTTTCAACTCAGTGAAACGTTTTTCAGGTGACCAGATAATCAGGCTACTAAAAGGTTTATTAAGCCACGTCAATCTTGAGATCAAGAACCCGTTGCCGATTGCCAGATAGGTCGTTCAAGTCTCGTGTAAAAGTAAATTCCTTGGCGCCAATAATTGGAGAAACAACTAGTGAGAAATCCTCGCCCCCTCCTGCACTATTTTCTTGGGCTCCACTTCTCAATTTCTCTCAGGACTCCACTGAAGATAATCCCCTGATCTTCTCTTCAGTTTCAGTCACGCCCCTAAGTCCTCGCTCTCCTCTAAATCGCCCTGTTCCCTCCATCTCCCAATTTCTCACTTCTTTGTCTCACACGTCTGGCATTCGAGGTTTTAAGACGACATATTCTCCTTAGAGTTGACAGGACCTTCCTGACCTGGACAAATGGAACCTCATTTCGAATAATGCCCATTCCAGTAATTCATCTGGTGCGAACTTGCCCTTTATATGAGAGGACCAACTTGGTTCTCAAGAAAGAAAAGGTTCGAACATGATCTCAATGAGAAGGATAAGTCTTGGAGGGGGCTTTAGATATCTTATGGAATCAGTGGCACATGGAGATGGGACTGAGGATAAATCAGTTGGCCTTTCTCGTTATTATGCACAATCTGGTACTCCCCCAGGAGTCTTTTTGGGTTCTGGTCTCAAAGGTTTAAATGACGGACTAGGAATAGCTGAAGGTAGTCAAGTTACAGAAGATCACTTAACAAATATGTTGGGTAAATGCTTGGATCCAATTACTGGAAAACCCATTGGAAGAGTCCCAAATAACTCTAAATCACTCCCACCAGTATCAGGTTTTGACCTTACTTTTAGCCCTCCCAAGTCAGTATCTGTTGCCTGGGCACTAGCTGACAAAGAGACTAAATCTGTTATTTATGCATGTCACAGACGTGCAATAAGTTACGTTTTAAAATACGCAGAACAAGAAGTATTCCACTCAAGAT
>JABEUL010000306.1 GCA_013044465.1 Acidimicrobiales bacterium | reverse complement strand
CGGGAACCCTCCTTGGCGCATTCGCTCTACACCTTTAACAAAATCTTCATAAGTAAGCAAAATCTCATTGGTCGGAAGAGGATCTTCTTCAAATTGGAAGCGCAGAACTTGCGCAATATCTCTCATGGCGGTAAAGCCCATTCGAAGGCATAACCGGGCCTGAATCGGTGACAAATCTGGTGAAAAAGCAAGCAAAAGTGCTGCACTGTCCAACACAGCCAATAGTCCAGTAATCCATGAAGCCAGTGGTTTTGGCGAGCGGAAATATAGAAGTGAGGGATATGTAGTGTGACTTTCACCCACATCAGCTGACCACTTTTCCCATTGTTCATAGAACTCAGCCAAGTTCTCCATAAGTCCCACATTTGCATGTCGAGAAAGAATCTCGGGTCCCCACGCAGGTGATCCAGCCCTACTTTCTAGTAATGTCAGAAGAGTCTCTCTGCGGTTGTATCCATTGTAAAGTGTGGGCAAGAAACCAACTTGAAGTGCAATAACTACTACTCCCGTTGCAGCTGTCATGAAAACTACCGCCATTGGTGCTGGCCCAGTCGGAGTTGCAAAACCCAAGGTAAATTCAGACGAGCCTGCAATTTCAAATGCCCGTGCAATTGTGACATGTGAAAGAGGCCATATTATGAAGGCAAACCCTGTTAGGAAAATTGTTAACCAAATTGCAAGTAATGCTAAAACAAGAGTTGGTTCCTGAAGTGAGAGCAGTCTGTCCTTGGCACGGTAATCAGGTAAACGCCTAGCTAAGAATAGGAAAGCATTGCGCCACGCAGTAGTAAAGAAAGAAAATACCCGAGAGTAAAATCCTCGTGGAGCTACAAGTGTTCGGATTACACTCAGCCAGTTTCCAAGTACAAGAACTATGCCTAGTGCAAAAACAAGCCAACGGAGTACATTCAATATAAGTCTCCAGTTATGTTTTGATCCAAAGACAATTTGTTACTCGATTCCAAGGCTCAGCGGTTTTACGCAATATTATTTGCTTGATAGTATCTTACGTCTTCTACCTGCTTAGATATTATTTAATGAGCAAGTTAAAGCTCATTAGCCAAAAAAATATGAAAATCTCAAGATACGACTTTTACTAACCAATTGTTTGGAGATCTCTTGACATTTGATTAGTATTTACTCGAACAAAAATTGTAACGATGTCGTTCAAATAAGAATTTAATTGGTCCGCTCCCAAAAGGCTTCAGGCTAAAAACTGGAAATGTAACTTAATAATCCCGGAAAGTCTCTAATTTTCAGCAGGGGCTGACTCGTCACTAGAGCCACTAGGTGCGCTCAGTGAGCCAATAGTTACTTTCATCGATTCCTCGAGGATTTGAGCAACATCCATAACCCGGACATCATCACCTTTTTGCTGGGCTTTTACAGCATCATCAATCATTATCATGCAAAATGGGCAAGCTGTTGAGACTACGTCGGCACCTGTGCCTAAGGCTTCAGTAGTCCGATTCATGTTTATTCGCTCGCCGATATTTTCCTCTAACCACATCCTTGATCCACCCGCACCGCAGCAAAATCCCTTTTCTCTGCACCGATGCATTTCAACTTGGTTGACGCCTTTAATGGAATCTAATACACTCCTGGGCTCGTCAAATACTCTATTGTGCCTTCCTAAATAGCAGGGGTCATGGTAAGTAACTTTGGCTTGGAAAGTTCCAGGGTGGACTTTTCCCGCACCCACTAAGTGTGCAAGCAACTGGGAGTGATGAATTACTTCGTAGTTTCCTCCCAGTGACGGATACTCATTTGCCAAAGTATTGAAACAGTGCGGGCAACTAGCAATTATCTTTTTAACTCCCGCACCGTCAAGCGTGGCAATATTTTGCTGGGCTTGCATTTGGAATAAGTATTCATTTCCAAGTCTTCTGGCGGAATCTCCGGTACAGGACTCGGCTTTTCCTAAGATTGCAAACTTAATACCAGATTGATGGAGCAACCGAGCAATAGATTGGGTCGTCTTTCTGGCACGTTCATCTAAAGCACCAGCACATCCAACCCAGAATAGGTATTCAACATCTTCTGGGATAGTTCCTGAGATAACGGGAATTTCAAAATCCATCTGCTCTATCCATGTTTCACGTTGAGAAGCGCCAAGTCCCCATGGATCACCTCTATTTTCCATATTTCTCAACATCGTGCTGGCCTCTGTCGGAAACTCAGATTCCATTAAAACCTGGTATCTTCGCATGTCAACAATCGTGTCAATATGTTCGATATCAACTGGGCAAGCTTCCACGCAGGCTCCACAAGTAGTGCATGACCAAAGTACATCAGGATCAATCACATTGGGAACCAATGACACTAGAGCAGTAGCAGTACTGGCACCGTCACTTCCATTTGCCTTAGCTGGGGATGAAAGTAATGTTGGAGCTGAGGCAAATAAATTGTCTCTGAGATTCATTATCAAAAGCTTTGGTGAAAGCGGTTTGCCGGTGTTCCAAGCGGGACACTGCTCCTGACACCGACCACACTCAGTACAAGTTGCGGTATCTAATAGTTGCTTCCAACTTAACTGGTTTATTTCACCAGCTCCAAATACCGAGTCTTCCTCCATATTCTCAGGATCCATATCGGGTGTAGTGGCAAGTGCGCCAAGAGCTCGTGGCCTTCTTGAAAATGCAATATTTATTGGGGCCAAGAAAATATGCAGGTGCTTGGAGTGAACTACTAACACCAAAAATCCACAAATAATGGCGACGTTGGCTAGAAGAAAAATAGTCTCTAACGCCGAATTTGCGCTACCACCAAGATGCAAAAGCAAATTAGCCAAGCCATTTGACGCAAATGTGAAATTAGTGTGATAAGGAAAATCTCCAGTGTTGACCTGAGCTGCACGATAAATCCAGAGGCTAATTATTACTCCTGAAATCATGAGAAGAACCAGCCAAGCAGCACCAGTATGTGACCCGTAGAATCTGCTCTGACGCTCTAATTTCGCAGGTGATTTGGTCAGCCTAATTACTGTAAAAACCAACAGTCCTGCCAATACCGCCACCATAAACAAATCCTCAATGAAACCCAAAAAGGCCCAGTGCCCAATTATTGGGATTGAAAAAGTTTTGGATATTAAAAGATCGCCCCAGGCCTCCAAAATGGTGAATCCAAGTATCAGAAATCCCCAAAATGTGAATGCATGGGCGAGACCCGCTACCGGCTTTTTGAGCAGTTTCCTCTGCCCAATGACTTCTACCATCTCAACTCCAAGACGTTGCGTGAAGGCCGATTTCCCCTTAAAGGGTGCTTTCCCTGAGCGAATTAATTTATATAGCCAAGCTAACCTTTTACCTCCAATGGCAAAAGCCGCGGCAGTAAAAAGCAAGCAAAGAATAATTCGAAGAATCACTTTATTATCACACTCCTAATCGT
>JABEUL010000305.1 GCA_013044465.1 Acidimicrobiales bacterium | reverse complement strand
TTCTTCCAAAAGCTCAAAGGCTTAGCCAATCAAATTTCTTGAGAGTGGTTTCTGGAAACTTGACCCATTTATCCTGGTTAATTGAGTGGGCGTAGAAATATCCGCAGGCAAGAGGAAGCTAAATTCAACATCTTCATTAGCTCTATGACGCACCCATGCAGAAAAACTTCTGAAATTGTCGTAGCAGTGTGCCATCATTGCTTGTGATGTCACAATTGCAAGAGAAGTCCACATGGTTTTTGTTCTCAAAAGAGCGCCTTTCGGAGAGAAAATGAATATTAGCAGCACAATATGCCTCATTTCAGTCTCGCTCTCCCAATCGAAGAAGGCCGCAAAGAGGCAAGCGAACTTAGAAACCAGAGATTATTGAATGGTAGTTCTTGAGAAGGCAATTCCCAGTGTAGTGATAGCTAAATTTGGAAATGAGGCCATTGAAGCTATTGGAGATGTGATTTCTCGCGTACGAGCATCAGATCCAATGGCTCCGATTACAGTGATCACATCAACGGCACTTGCCTCACTTTCCCTTCGGAGGACTCTATCGACTCAAGGAGATGGAGTTGCCAATATCAAATTCACTACTGTTAATCAGCTAGTTAAAGAGATAAATATTACAAATTCATCAATCGAGAAAAAACAGCGTCTAAACCAAACGCTTATTCGATCGCTAGTAAGAGACCAAGTTCAAGAAAACTCAAAGTACGCGTCTGCACTAAGGCACGATCTATCTCTCGAAGTTGTCTCGAGAGCAGTAACTCAGTTGCTCAAATTCAGTGACTCAGATTTAGAAAACCTTTCCGTCAAGTCGAAAATCCAAATAAAAGAATTAATCAGAATAAGAAATAATGTTCAAGCACTCCTAGCCAACGAGTACGAATTACCCAACGAAACTACTATTTATGCCGCGAATATATTGTCAACCAATTCACAGTTACAAGGTCAATTGGGTCACATCATATTTTACTTGCCACAGGTTCTTTCAACTCTTGAAAACTCCATCACTAAGGTCGTCCAAAAATATCTAAATACAACGGTAATACTTGGCACTACTGGAAATAAATTAGCAAATTATGTATGCATCTCAATTTCCGAGCAATTTTTGATAGATAATGATATTTCCCTAGGCACTGAAGCCAAGCCAGAAATTAAGCAATTTTTAAGTGCGCCTAATGCTGACACTGAAGCGCATTACATTACCCGCTTAGTTACCGATGCTCTCGCCCAGTCAAGCCGACCGAGTGACATTGGAATAATAGTCCCAAACAGTAGTTACCTGAGACTTTTTAGCGAGTACTTTTATAATTCACAAATTCCCTTCTATGGCCAAAGTTACTTAAAGTTGGAAGACACTATCGCTGGAAAGTTCGTTGCCAAAATTCTGACTTTCATCTTGGGCAGTCGAATATCCCACGTTGACCTGACAGGCCTGGTTAGGTCAGTTCCTCTATTAACAACATCAGATTCGGGAATGAGAGAACAAGTAGACGAAGTAGAAATGGTCGAATGCATTGAGACATTTTGTGCCGAGGCTAATCTGTCAACCTGGATCAAAAGTTTGGAGTCTCAGATTGAATATGAATCCAAGGCGAGCATTGAATCCAAGAATTATCGGGTTTTACTTGAGCTTATGAAAGACCTTGAAGCGCTGGGTTCGCACTCCATAAAAACTTGTGCTGATTTTCGTGACCGATTGATTGTGCTTGTTAAAAAATGGCTCGGTGAACCCGATGATTTGGATACCTGGAGTCCAATTGACAGACAAGCTTTTCGTGACCTCCTAAGTGAGCTCCTATTATTAGATCAGGTAGATAAGGCTTCAAAGTTAATTTCACATGACGAGGCCAAAAGAAAGAGTGGAGGTTCTGAGATTCCACTTGAGCGGATTGTCCAAGAGATAACTCTTATATTGAGAAATGGCGCAGCAACAACTGCAAGATTCGGAGAAGGTGTTTACTTAGGGAAGCTCAAACAAGCTTACGGCATGGATTTTGATCACCTTTTTGTAGCAGGACTTAATGAGGGCCAATTCCCGCAGTTATTCAATGAAGACCCGATTATGCCTGACTCGGTTAAAGAGGAAATGGGATTTGATGTTCTAAGTAGAAGGCGACAAAACGAAACTGAACTATTTGCCTTCCACGGAATATTAACTAGTTCGAAGCACTCTACGCTAAGTACCATAAGAGGGGATCAACTTCAGGGGCGGGAGTTAAGGCCATCTCCATGGTTTGTGGATCTCCTTAAGCAGTCAGCATCAAAAGAGAAGCTTTTTGTGAGTGAGCTAAAGGACTTAGAATATGAAAAGTTTTACCGGATTCCGTCCTTTACCTTATCTATACGATCGTGTCTTCCTCCGGCAAATCTCGAAGATTTTGACATGAGGGCAATTGGAAAATTCCAAAATAAGTTGGATCTGGCCGAATTTGCAAAGTTAACAAATTCAAGTAATCCAAGACTCTCGAGATCACTTGGATATATATCCGGGCGAGCGAATTTCAAATTTGACGAATCTAAGGGGAAGGTGAACCCCAATGAACTTCTGTTGTCCTCTTCATTTTCTGCGACTTCACTTGAGAAGTTCGCAAAATGTCCCAGGCTTTATTTTTTCAATCATGTGCTTTCGATATGGAAACAAGACGACATTGAAGAAGGGTTAAGTGCCAAGAAAAAGGGAATTCTTATCCACGCAATATTACAGAACTACATCGACTATGAAATCAAAAATTACCCTGAATTTGACGGTTTAGACCAGTGGAGTCTTGAGGATAGGGAAGAGTATATTGCCTCACTTGCAGAGTCTGAGATCAATCATACCTTTGGAAAAGTAGGATACTTTGCACCTAGGAATTGGTATCTTGGTGATCTGACTTTGATGCTTAAACGATTTGTAAAAGCTGACCTAGAGCAACGAGTGACAGGTGAAGGTGAAATTTATAGACCTCGAGCAATCGAAGAAAAAATCAAATTAAAAGTAAAATTAAATAGAAGCCTAAGTAGCACACTCGAAGTCGAAGAGATCGAAGTTAATGGAAAAGTTGATAGAACTGACATTAGTAACGCTGGTCATGTCCGTGTATTTGACTATAAGACTGGTGTCGCTACTACGCCAGGAAGAGAGATTGCAAATTCAAACCCGGTGAAGGCGTATTCTCTTGGCGGCCGGTTCTTGCAACTCCCAATATATGCCCAATCTTATATAGAGAGCACTGGGGCACCTGAAGTGTCTGCCTACTATTGGTATCTTAAAGAAGATTCATTGCCCACTGAAGAAGTAAAGGCCAAGCCATTTCGTGCAAATGCAGCGACCAGGGAAAATTTAGATGCATTTATAGGCGAATTGGCATCCGTCATTGTTAATGGAATATTCCCCGCCACTCCAAGTTCTTCAAGTTTTAATAATGGCAATAAAAGTCCGTGCGAAAATTGTGATTTCAGAACCGTATGCCCAGCTGATAAGAATGTTGAATGGCAAAAGATTAAAGGGCATGACTCACTAGTGGAGCTTAGTTCATTGATTCAAGGGGAGGTTAACCTAAGTGAGTAACGAAGGCAAAGGAAACTTAGGTGACCAAAATGCAAGAGATCGAATAAAACTTGATACATCAGCACCGCTGTTTGTTAAGGCAGGAGCCGGAACGGGAAAAACAACTGCGCTAGTAAATCGGATAGTTGAATTAGTAGCTTCAGGGGCCGCGGAAATAACTGAAATTGCAGCTATTACGTTTACTGAAAATTCAGCTGGCGATCTAAAAGAAAGGGTTGGCCAGGGTTTAGAAGGTCTTGCTGCTGCTCTGAATCAAAATAATTTAAAAGATCAGCCAAGTGCTGAACTCATTAGGGTTGAGGCTGCCCTTCGCGAGATTGACCTTGCACCAATTTCAACCCTGCATGGCTTTGCGAGAAGAATTCTTAGGCAATTTCCTATTGAAGCTGGTCTCCCCATAGTTTTTGAGACCCTCTCACCTGAAGAGGGAAATTTGGAGAGAGATGAGAGAGTAAAACGTATCGTGGAAATCCTATTTAGTGAGCCTAACTTGCAAGAGGAAGTACTAGCACTTCATAAACTTGGTTTAACC
Organism: Acidimicrobiales bacterium; assembly: GCA_013044465.1. GTDB lineage: Bacteria > Actinomycetota > Acidimicrobiia > Acidimicrobiales > JABEUL01 > JABEUL01. The sequence continues at coordinate 3,101 of JABEUL010000305.1, read as the reverse complement.
GAAGTGCACTTGATATCGATTACCAAGATTCTTGAAGATAATTGGGACAGATGCGAAGAAATCAATATTGCAGTTGAAAACTTTAAAAACCTAGATATTACTTTATCGAAAATTGCCAATCTTATCGTGAAATTGAATCAGCTTGTAGAGAGAGGACTTCCCATATTTAGGGAATGCAAAAATGAAAATGACAAGCTGTTCGTGAAGGCATTGCCGGTGTTCACAAAGTTAAAAAACTTGCTGCAACCAAGTGATTCTCCAGACGTAATATTTGGGAAACTACTCGAATCTTTTCCCGAAGGCATCAGTTTTACCCGAAACGGTGGTGACAAAAAATACTGGCGAGATATCGGCAAAATTCAAGTAGAATGGAATCAGATTGTTGACGGTTTAACTTTGCTGCGCAAATTGATGTTTGACTCCAAAATCTACAAAGTCATTTCTTTTCTCTCCAGGTGTATTTTAGAGGAAGCAAATGAGCGATTGAGAAATGGAACTTTGGGCTCTCACGATCAACTAGTGGTTACCCGAAACCTCCTCCGAGATAATTCAGATGTAGCGAATATTGCATCTCAGTTATATCCACGAGTAATGATTGATGAATTTCAAGACTCTGATCCACTACAGGTAGAAATTGCTTCATATTTAGGAACAGGGGATGCAAATATTAATGAGGGAGGTAGTATCTTTTGCTTTGTAGGTGATGCAAAGCAATCTATCTTTGCTTTTCGACGTGCGGATGTTGAAGCTTACAATGAAGTTAAGGAGATGTTTGATCCGGGTAACGTGATTTCGCTTGATAATAATTTTCGTTCACTTCCAGGAGTAATTAATTGGATTAATCATGTTTGCTCGACTATTTTTTCAACTGCAGCAAACTCGGAGGTAGGTCTAATTTACGATCCAATTGTTCCGGTTTTGCCAGACGGCGAAATAAAAATTCCTGAAGACCAACAGGTAATTCTCCTAGGCAAAGATTGCAACGCAAAAGACATTGGAGAGGCACGAGAGAAGGCGGGTGTCGAGATTGCGTCAACTATAAGAAATCTGATTGAAACAAAGCGCCAAGTTCGAGGGAAAGATGGGCAGTGGAGGTCAGCCAAATATTCAGACGTTGCCATTCTGTTCCCACGTAGGAAGGCATCTTCCGAAATTGAGGCGGCACTGAATGCGCATTCTATTCCATTTCGGCTGGCAAGCCAATCATTTATTTTTGGATGTAGTGAGATTGCAGACTACATGAATTTATTAAAGGTACTAAATGATCCCAGTGATCATGTCGCGCTACTTGGAGTCATGAGGAGTCCAATTTTTGGTATCAACGACGACGATTTGCTTCAATATGCCAACTTGTGCCACCAAAGCCGCCTCGACAATTTGCAGGATTCTGAAAGGAAAAAAATTAGTTTGTGGGATTTTAGAACTGTTAAGTGTTCAGAGAGCGACACACTATCAAATTCAGCAGTGTTTAGTGCAATGGAGTTCATTAATGGGTTATATGAATCAAAACATTCGATGGAACCGGGTCTCTTTATCGGGCATGTGGGACATCAAACAGAACTGCTTCTGAAAGAGCTTGGCAAAGAGAGATCAAAAGATGGTATAAGAAGAATTCGCTATATAACAGCAAAAGCTAGGGAGATATGTGAAAACGGATCTAGGTCGTTAAATGACTTTATTATGTGGTTAGACCAGATGCGAGACGATAATTCACGAGTTCCTGAAGCGGTTCTCCCTGAACTACACGAAGATGCAGTAGATATCATGACGATTCACTCGGCAAAGGGTTTGGAATATCCCATAGTAGTTGTCTGTGATCTTGGACAGGGTCAGAAAAATGGCGCTAAGATGCTCTTTGACTCAGGCACTAATTACCCTGAATTGCATTTTAATAAAGAACTAAATACGTCAAATTCTGCGGATCTATTAAAAGTTGAAAATGTTCGGAGCGCAGCCGAACATGAAAGGCTCCTTTATGTCGCCTTTACACGTGCCAGAGATATGCTTATAATTTCTCTTCACAGGGAAAGTAGAAACAAGTACGCACCACTTATAATAGAGGCTTGCGATATGGACGATAGCGGAATAAAGTACAGCTTTGGAAGTGAGTTATTCGGGCACTTAGATGACGAAATTTCTTCCATCTCTAATAGTACAGGTGGAGCCTCGTCGGAATCGCTCGCAGATGAGGTCCAAATTTACTTGGCAGGGCGCGAAAGTTTCATAGATAAATATGTTGCCGAAACAGCTTCTCGCCGCTCCCAATACAACTTAAGCCCAACCGGAATTGCCCGTCTGGCAAAAATGGAGTTAGATTCTCAGGATCTAAACTCCCATTCAAATAGATTGTTATACGAACTAGACGGATATGAACTGGAAAGTGAAACCGCAGATAGTGAAGATAAAATTGGACTAATTCCACTTAATTTGAAATCACGGGGGAGGGCCGGGACAAGTGTTGGTAAAGCCGTGCACTCTACTTTGCAGACAATAGATTTAAGTACAGGTGAAAACCTCCAAGAAATTGCCGCATATTTTGCAAATTCGGAGTTAGTTCCACAGTATGCTTCCGAGATTTCTAAGCTGGTCAGTTATGCACTTGCTTCGCCCATTGTTTTAAGTGCAGTTAATTCCGGGCGTTACTGGCGTGAATTCTACATTGGCACTTCGATTGGAAATAGGAATATAGAAGGATATATTGACCTATTAATTCAAACCCCTGAAGGATTCCGAATTGTTGATTTTAAGACTGACCGAAGTGAGTCTGAGAGCGATATAGACAACGCAATGGAAACATACGAGTACCAAGGCGCCACTTATGCACTAGCTGTTGAGAAGGTTCTTGGAAGGCCAGTTGTAGATGTCACATTTTTGTTTTTGCAAGAATCTGGTGCAATCGAGCGGAAAAGCAGAGACCTAAAGGCCAAAGTTCAAGAGGTACGATCCTTGATAGACTCATTGGTTCAGTAGATAAAGTCCCTTGAAAATGCACTTTAATAAAATTTAGGTAACAGTTCAGGTACCCTAAAGGTGGCTCTGGCCAGGGAATCGCGCGGACCGCGCGATTATCCACCACTTGGCGTGTTATTTCGTGTAAAACT
>JABEUL010000304.1 GCA_013044465.1 Acidimicrobiales bacterium | reverse complement strand
GCTTATAACTATTCTTTCTTTTTCCTACGTAATATCCAGACACATGTCTGATCTCGACCCAATCCCAACTAAATTAAAAACTGTGCTATCACAACTTCGTAAGCAACCCGAGGTGGTTAATGGCACGCTGGAAGAAGAATAAATGCCTTTTAGCCACTAGGTGGTAAATAAGATAGAGCTATAGGACCTTCGGGCAGGCTAAAGGAAACAGGGGTGCTCTTTTGACTCAGTTCCAGCACCCAGCCTTTATTGTGGTTTGTATCAACCACAAAAGCAGTTTCACCCAGGGCATCAAGCGTAATTGCCGATGGATTTCCTCCAATGCTTATGGGCAAACCAGGCAATAGCGTAACTGTAGAAAATGGAATTACCTCGCCTTGGGCACCTAGGGTCACATAAGCACTTGCAATTCCTTTGGATATTGAAATAGCATTCGGATTTCCGCCCACAACCACAGAGGATGCCACCTGATTAGACGAAGTATCTATGACGCTAATTGAACCACTGCCTTTATTAACGACATAGAGATATTTACCATTTGTCGGATCTAGGGCTATTGCTACTGGATCTGTACCTACCGCAATGGGTGCTAATGGGGTCGGGGGATTCGTGGTTAAATCGACAGGCAAAACTTCTCCGACACTTGCTTCACAAATATATGCCGTGGTGCCTGAGGAGTTCGTTGTAATTGCACTTGGATCGGGTCCTGCACTAAATGCGGGCTGTACTTTGAGTCCTAATAACTTTATCGGAGTTATTGTGCTGTCACCTTGGTTGATCACATAGGCAACTGCGGTTTTGGGATTTATTGTAATTGCAATTGGAGAAGGTCCTACTTTAAGCGTTTTATAGGTTTTATATGAATAGAGATTGACAACACTTATAACATTTGAACCTTTGGCGACAACATATAACTGCAATCCAGTTGGATCATCAACAATAGCTACCGGGTCATTTGCCACACTGATCTTTCCAGATAAAGGCTGACCATCTGAAAGTGAAATCTCTTGGACAGTATTGTCTTTGGAAAATACCACCCAATCAAATTTGGGCAAATTAATTGGAGTCGTAGTAGTGGTTGCTTGATTGGTCCCAGGTGCGACAATTTTAGCCGGTCCATATCGAAGACCATTTATTGCAAGAAAGATAAATATAACAGAAGCTATAGCCAACCAAACGCGAGTTCTTCTCCAGGGCCTCACTGGCACTAGGGACTCGGGTGAGACAACACCACCAAATTCGTTACTTTCTTCCATGATCCTTACCGCTAATAATACTAATTGGATCGGAGAACATAAATTAGGAACTATCCTCTAAATAGAAATGCCTACCCATCATCCTCTCTATCCAGTCTATTTGAATCTAGCAAAACAAAGATGTCTTGTGGTGGGCGGCGGTCACGTCGCGTTCCGTAAAATTGAGGGTCTTTTAGACTGCGATGCACGAGTTGTAGCAGTTGCTCCTCAATTTGTGCACGAAATCGAGGAGCTGGCAATCGATAATGACGATGATCTCAGCCTGACATATCGCCAATACAACTCCAATGACATCGAAGGAATGGCCCTTATTATCTCTGCAACTGGGAAACCTGAAATAGATAATAATGTCTTTGAAGATGCTGCAAATGCCAAGATATGGATAAATTGTGCAGATGACCCTAGATATTGCTCATTCATTCTCCCCGCAATTGCAAGAAAAGGTCCGATTACAGTTGCCGTTTCCACAGAGGGAAATAGCCCTGCTATCGCAACTTGGCTAAGAGATTCAATCTCACTTTATTTGGGGGAGTATCTAGAGGAGCTTATTCAAATGGTTTCCAGAGCTCGAGCCGAAATCAAATTATCTGGTATCCCCACTGAGAGTTTAGACTGGAGATCTTTAATCGAAAATGACCTAATTCAGAAGCTTCAATCCGGTGACATAAATGGTGCTCAAGAAGCGCTAAATTCCTGGTTATTAAGCCATGGTGCAAATTGCATTTGATGGCATCCTTTCGGAATTAACCCAAATGGATCTTAGAAGCGCTATCTTCAATAGTAGATGAAAGTTCCAAATATTGACAATACTAGGCTGCCTACCCACGTGGCATGCGTTATGGACGGAAATGGCAGGTGGGCTACCAGTCGTGGACTCGCACGCATCGAAGGTCACGCTGCTGGAGAAGAAGCGCTCTTAGACACTGTCAACGGGGCGCTAGACATAGGGCTTAAGTGGCTGACTGTTTACGCATTTTCAACTGAAAATTGGAAACGGCCAGTTGATGAAGTCAGATTCTTAATGAAATTCAACGAAGGCATTCTGACTCGCCACCGTGATGATTTAAATGAGAAGGGTGTAAGAATTAGATTTTCAGGCAAGAGGGACTGGAGAGTTCCTAGGCGTTTAATCAAGCACATGGACCAGTCAATGGATCTGACCAAGAATAATTCTAAGCTGACCTTAACAATTGCATTCAACTACGGCGGTCGTGGCGAGATAGTGGATGCGGTTAGAGAGCTGGTGGCTGGTGGAGCGAAAGCGAGCGATATTGATGAAAAAGCAATATCTAAGCACCTTTACTATCCTGATGCACCTGACCCTGATCTGATGATAAGAACTTCGGGAGAGTATCGGATTTCTAATTTCTTGCTATGGGAACTAGCATATTCAGAGCTTTATTTCACGGAAGTCCTTTGGCCTGATTTTAGAAGACAACATTTATTCGAAGCAGTTGCAGAGTTTCAGTCGAGGGAGAGACGGTTCGGGACTGTTGGGGGCAAAAAGCCATGATTGGCATCAAGGTCGGCATTGTCATGGCGATTCTGGGCCTGATACTAGTTGGTGCAATAATTGTCTCAGGTGTCAGCTCCATTAAAGAGCTCATAGTAGCCGGTGTTATTTTGGTTTCTCTTGTTGCATTAGGCACCCTATTTGCAGGAACCCAACATCGTTCTAAAGAAAGATTTGAACTGCCTAAAGATCAAACTGAATCGAGTTCAAACTTCGATGCGAATTAAGAACGAGTCTTTTTCATATGAGTTCTTTTAGAACTACAGGAATAGTTCTCAGAACTGTCAAGCTAGGTGAATATGACCGAATTATTACTTTTATAACTCCAGATCATGGAAGAATCAAGGCAGTTGCAAAAGGAGTCAGAAAAACTACCTCCCGAGTAAGCGGAAGAGTTGAACTTGGATCATGGGTAAATATTCAAATATTCAGGGGGCGTGGCGAGTTGCACCGCCTATCACAAGTGGAAACCATCGATACTTTTCCCGTAATACGAGGTGACTTCGACCGCATCAATTCGTCGTTTGGACTACTAGATGCAATAGATCAAGTTGTCCAGGAAGAAACCGCTTCTCAAGAACTAATGGAGATGCTAGTTGGAGCATTAAAGTGGCTGGATAATAAAGAACATGATCCAGAATTAGTGGTGGCGTCTTTTTATCTGAAGCTTCTTTCGAAAGAGGGTGCAGCACCAATAGTGGATAGATGTGCGAGATGCGGAGATGAAGAAGCAAGTTTAGTGGCATTTGATTACAGTGCAGGTGGCCTACTGTGCAACAACTGCAGAAGCGGACGAGCAGTTCCAGATGAAGTGGCCACGGCCATGCGAGCCATTCTTGGGGGTGGGCTCGGGACTATCCTTCTTATCAAAGGCTACCCCTTTGCAAAGGATCTGGAACTTCTTGCTACGGAGGCACTTGAACTCCATCTTGACAGGAGATTAAAAAGCGCCAAAATCCTTCGTGCCACTGGGCATATTTAACGCCTAAAGCTAGTCAATACCAATTGCTAAAAGAGCTTTACTCTCTTCAATCAACCCATAGCGGACCAATGGTTCAAAAAGATCTAACACGGTCCTATCGTTAGAGAAAATCTCATCGATCGGATTGTTGGCCAGATGAACCTTTGCATAACGATATGCCAAAACCGCTTTTCTAGCATTACCATTTTTCAACCCCGACACAGCCTCGTCTAATAAAAGTGTGGCTGAAGTCACGTCTGCAAGCAAATTTGCAACTCTTCGCACGTGTAGCAACGCTTCGTCCTCTTTGGTGTGCATGGAGACATGGACTACTTCTTTGGCTAATTCAAGGGACTTTCCAATCAATTCGCTCGTTTTTTGAACCAACTTGCTTTCAGGCAAATCAACGATTGAAGATTCAATGCGCGCAAAAAGTGCTTCGTGTGCGGCAACTGATCTCATTGCTCGTCTCACATCAATGCAGATTATATTTTCAGTACCTTCCCAAATTGGATGGCACTGGGCATCTCTAAACTGTCTAGCCATTGGCCAATCTTCCATGTAGCCATTGCCCCCAAATATCTCAAGGGCTTTAGAAGCAGCATTAAGCCCTTCTCTAGTGGCTCGCATTTTGGCCAATGGCACAAGTATTCTTCTGAATTTTGCCATGTCATCGTTAGAGAGAACTCCCTTGCCACTGGAAGCGCATTCAAATGTCAGAGCCATTCCAGCTTCTAACTCCATTGCAAGATCAACTAGAGTCTCTCGCACGAGCGGATATGAGTCAATGCGGTTGCCGAACTGACTCCGATTGGCTGCATAGATACAAGCTTCCAAAAAGGATCTCCTATGGATGCCAAGACCCATGAGAGCCACTCCAAAACGGCTTCCATTAACCATCTCCATCATTCTGTTAAGGCCCTTGCCATCCCTGGCTAACTGTTCGGGAGACATATCTTCGACTTTTTTGTCAACCGGAAGCGAACTAGCAAGCCATGCAAGGGACCCTTCCAAATGTACTTCTCCGGTTGGAACCCCCACTGTGCCTAACTTTGGCTTAAGTCTCTTTATTGAAAAACCATTGTTCTCTCCGTTTGGAAGATGCCTCGGGATCAAAAAAGTGGCCAGGCCCTTTGATCCTTTTGGAGCATCGTCTGTTCTGGCGAGAACGACAAAGATATCGGCATCAACGTTGGAGCAAAAATGCTTGTCGCCGTAGATTCGCCATTCCGAGCCATCTGAAACTGCCCTTGTAGTATTTGCTCCGACATCTGAACCACCTTGTCTCTCAGTAAGAAACATTCCCCCTTCCCAAGACTCTTCTGGATCCAGCGATCTCAAGCGTGAAACGATCTGGTCACGAACCTCGATTGGAGCGTATCGCTCTGCAATGTCGGCCGCCCCTGCAGTCATTCCAAGGCCGCACATCACAGCAGTTTCTGCTTGGCAGACTAAATAATAAACACTTGCCAGTGCTACTCCCGAAACTGGTTTTCCGACATAGCCCTCAAGCCCACATAGTCCGTGTCTGACTAAATCCGCTTTGTTTTCAATCCACGAACTTGAATGAATGATCTCATTTACCGGATAGCCCCATTCATCAAAACTCTTCAGCTTCGGACCATTTTTATCTGTTATCTCTGCCCGGGGCGCAATCTTCTCCCCAATTAAAGGACCGTATTCGCTTGCTAATCTCTCAGCGATCTCACGTTCCTCGCCCGTTAGAAACCGGTCCAAAATCTGTCTTAAATTAGGATCAAGAGTGTAAAAATCGTTTCCCATGGCTTGGTCTAGTTCAACATAGTCGCCAAGCATGGAAGATGATTCTGTAACTGGATGTGATGTAGTAACCATAATAATATTATAGTACATAAATATTACATATGTTTAATTACTGTAATACCTTTATTTTGATCTAGCCTTTGCCTGCCCTGCTGCAAGGGTTTTTGCCATTTCATCTGCCCCTATGAGTTTGTTGATCTTTCTCGCGAACTCGGGAGCAACACTTGCGATCATCGACCCAATGGAGAGAGCAATTGGAGCTACATCGACTTCAGCGATATTTTTCTCAATTACTCTAACCACAGCATTGCCAACATCTGCAGGCGTCTTGGTCCCGACTCCTTTTGGAAGTTCTATCTTTGCATCGGCAAACATTCCGGCATCTCTTATGAATCCGGGACAAACTACCGATACACCAACCCCAGTCGAAGCAATATCTGCTCTGATTCCATGAGATAGTCCCCTTAAACCAAACTTCGTGGCACTGTAAAGACTAGATCCAGGAGTGGCCGCCTTTCCAGAAAGCGAAGATACAAATACAAAGTGTCCCTTGCCCTTCTCAACCATCTTGGGCAAAAAGATCCGTGCCATCTGAGTAGGTGCGAGCAAATTTACGCGCATTATTCTCTCAATGTCCTCTTCGCTATAAACTTCAAAGGGGTCACTGGCAGGTAAACCTGCGTTTGCCACCACTACATCAACGTCGCCCAATGCTTCAGCCATTTTTAAGGGAGCCTTAGGATCTTCCAAATCAGCTTGTAGCACTTCTCCACCCAACTCGCCTGCAAGTTGTTCCAAGATTTCTACACGCCTGGCACTCAAAATTACCTTTGCGCCCTTTTTGGCGACAGAGCGGGCAATTGCTTGACCTAAGCCTCCAGAAGCACCAGTAATCAATACAGAGGATCCTCTTAATTCCATTTTTTACTCCTTTTGGCAGGATTTGTTACTAATTAAAAATTAGTCGATTAAAGGGATGCCTTTTCAAAGGAGTACTCGGACTCCTTCAATTTCCTTGTAGCTTTGCGAAACTCCCAGCTAAACCCGGGCCAGAGGGTGGGATTTCTTCCCTGGGAATCCAAGTACCAGCTTGCACAACCACTTGTCCAGACCGTGCCTTCCATCTTTTTATCCAGATCTTCAACAAATTGATCTAGTGCTTCTTGCTTGGGTTCGATTGCAACGGAGTCAGTTTTCTCCATCAATTTGATTGCTTCCAAGACATATGCGATTTGAGATTCGATCATATAAACCATTGAGTTGTGGCCTAGTCCCGTATTTGGCCCCATGAAGACGAAGAAATTTGGAAATCCTGGGACAGTTGTTCCCATGTGAGCTCTTGGACTTCCCTTCCACTGCTCGGAGAGAAATTTTCCTTCTCGACCCCTAACTCTTTCAGAAAAAGGCATCTCTGCAACTTGGAATCCCGTGCCAAAAATGATAACGTCAACTTCTCTTTTGGTGCCATCGTTAGAAATTATCGAGTCTTGACTTACTTTTGCGATTGGATCAACGACCAAGTCGACGTTTTCCTTCCCGAGAGTCGGGTAAAACTTATTTGAGAGCAGGACTCGTTTGCAACCCATTTCGAAATTCGGAGTCAGTTTTTTTCTAAGTTCCAAATCGGGGACTTGCTTGGCTAAGTGCTTGCTTGCAATGAATTCACCGATCTTCATCATTTTCCGCTGGGAGGTAAATGCTAAAACAAAAGTCTCTCTAGCCCAGAATATTGCAGCCCTCATACTTAACTGGGCGGCTGGAATTAACTTATAAATTGATCTTTCCATCTTGGTAACTGGACGATCGGGGTGCGGCATTATCCAAGGAGCGGTTCTCATGTAAACATCCAAGTGCGCAGCCTTTGGCTGAATCTCTGGAACGAATTGAATTGTGGAAGCCCCAGTCCCAATTACGGCAATTCTTTTCCCTTCAAGATCAATGTCGTGATCCCAGTTGGCTGAGTGAAACATCTCGCCTTTAAAGTTCTCAATTCCTGGAAAATCAGGCAGCTTGGCCTCACTTAAAGCTCCGGTTCCAGCTACGAGAATTCTGGAAGTGTAGGTGCTATCTGAGGTTTTTGTAATCCACCTTTTTCCCGCTTCGTCCCAATTTGTCTCTAAGACTTCAGTACCAAAATGAATATGTGGCATAATTGAAAAGTTTTCGGCGCACCTCTTCAAATAGCTCTGAATTTCACTTTGAGGTGAGAACATCCGAGTCCAATTCGGATTTGGTGCAAATGAAAATGAGTAAACGTGCGAGGGAACATCACAGGCACATCCCGGATAGTGGTTTGCATACCAAGTTCCTCCCACATCTTGGGCCCGCTCGATAACGGCAAAATCGCGATATCCTTTTTGTCGGAGGCGAATGGCCATTCCTAAACCACTGAAGCCAGTACCCAAAATCAATACGTCAAAATCTCGTTTTTGAGAACTTTCGCCTCCTTTAATGGCTACCACTTTTTTTGATACAGCCATCTTGCCTCCTGATATTATAAATATTTCCAAGGTTTATTCGGGATAAACTTGACTTACTAAAAGTAGCTTACTATAAGTAGATCATGGGTACAACTCATTCCGCAGTTCAAATAGCCACAGCCGAGGTCGAAGCCTACCCTCACGGTCGAGTGCCAAGACATATAAGAGAGAAGCAGGTTTTAGCCCTGGCCGAGGAACTTTTTGCAGAAAAGGGGTTTGCTGTTGCATCTATGGATGAATTGGCCCTTCGGGCAGGTGTTTCAAAACCGGTTATCTATGATCTAGTGGGCTCTAAAGAAGAGCTTTTCAAGGCCTGTATTGCAAGGGCCTCAGGGGAGTTAAGGGAGCAAATTGCCGAGGCCGTATCTCATCAGAGTGAACCAGTATCCCAACTTCGTGCAGGTTCGCTAGCTTTTTTCAAATTTATCGATGAACACCGCCAGTCGTGGAGCGCCCTTTTTGTCGGCGACGTGGCGTCTTCTTTCTCAACGGAAGCAGAATCGGTCCGCAAGCAGCAGTTTGACCTAGTAGCTGGTCTTTTAGAAAAAGCCACTAGAGTTATTGGCACTCAAATTGAATACAAGTTTTTAGAAGGCACAGCACATGCGGTAAATGGAGCATTTGAGGCAGTCGCTGTTTGGTGGTGGGAACACCCTGAGCTTCCATGTGAAGTCATGTCGGAGTGGATGGTAGCGTTACTTGTTCCAGGATTGACTTCGCTTTCTGATTTCTTAAACATCAAACCGTGATTTGATTTATTATTTGATATTGATCTAATTCCAAAGGTTTCTGTCATTTGAAAGCTCCACTTGTAATCCAATCCCATCTAGATAAGTTTGATCGAAAAGTTGACGACAAGGTATACCGAGTTCTCGCTCCCGATGAGTATTTACAAGGTGCAATTGCTTTAACGAACAGAGGTGATGCTGCTAAGAAGGCAGTTGGGAAAACAGTCGGAGCCGCTATAGTCATATCTACATTTTCTCCATGGATCAACGGTTTTGCGAATTTAGGCATTGACCCAGATTTCAGAGGAGTCAACTTGGGAAGTCAAAATCCGGTAATGGTTGCCACTAATAAACGTATTTTTGTGGCATGGAATGCCGTCGAAATATCTAGAACGCTTGCAATAACCGACGAGGTTCCACGAAATACTTTTATTTCCCTTGATCCACATCGACCAATAACATTAGGAAGCTCGAAGTACTACCTCAAAATGGGCCAGAAAAAGAAGATTGATTGGATCAATGCCTTGGCTAGGTCTAATAGCTCCATTCTAAGTTATTAAGAGGTACTAGCTCTACGGCTCCATCTATTACTTTGAACTTAATTTGGGATGTTTTAAGCGAAGTCTCAGATCATGAAGGTGTTACATAGCCAATAATTGGATCTCCGTCTGCAGTTGAAGTTGTCGGATCAATATATCCTGAGTTCCAAACTCTTGCCACTGCGCCATTATAAACAGCAGGACCAGCATTTCCTGAAACCACTTCGATCTGACCATTTTGCACTCCAACTACCAACCCGACATGAGATCCATAGCCACTCGAATAGTTTCCCCAAACTACCGCGTCACCCACTTGGGGATCATTTGTGGCACCTAAGTGAAGTGAACCGGGATGCGACTGACCCCAGTAGATGAATGAAATTGCTTGATCTGTGATCCCCGAGACATCGCTTATGCCTGAATTCACCCATACCCACTCGGCAAAGTCTGCACACCAGTAGTTGGCCTCCCACCCATTAGGACAAGGCACGGTTGGATCTCCCCTGTGGAAATAAGCCGAGAAGGGATTACACCCAGATCCAGGGTTTGCCTCAACAAATGCTGAGTGATACTGGTCGAAGCTTGATGCGAGATTAGCTATAGATTGATCCAGCTGTGAAATATTAGGTTGGGTAGTGGTCGTAGAAGGTGGGGTTGGTTGGGTAGTGGTAGTTACATTGGGCTGAGTAGTGGGCGGATTATAAACCGGCTTCGAAGTTGTTGACGGGGCCAACGGGGCTACGGTCGTGGAGGTGACTTGTGGGAGCGTGTCAAGGGCAATGCCGCCTTGGGAATCTGTAGTTGAGGTAGGAGTGGAAGAAATTGAAATTCCAGGAACAGAACTTGTCGATTTATGACCAATCGTTGTAGTAACTAGATTCTGTCCCACTGCAGATGGGCTAGGTCCGCTGCTTCCTAGATAAATAAGGCCTGCTGTGAGCGAGGCCAACAGGATAAGTATTGAGCTTGCAAAGATCATTCGTCTAGTTCGAAGATTTTTTGGAGTGAGGCGCGAAAGTTCGTAACGAGTCGGCCTTAAAAGCATATGTCTTTTGTGTCTGGTTCGACTATGTAAAGCGCGAGCCATACTCATAAGATTAGCTAACTATGACCGTAGTGTCTACAGTTGGCAAAGACCTGCACTTTCAGTTAGTTTCTGAATTTAAAGGCATAATTTGACTTACTACGTAACACGTAGTAGTCTCTTGAGATTGAGAATTTACCCTAAAGTGCGGCAATAATTAAGTAACTCTATGGGCTAAGTTGGCTGGATAGCTGATAGACCTACAATTTCAAGGAGTAGTTATGGCTACATTCCAGCCCAAGATCGAATATGACAATGCAGTTGCGACATACAATGCTGTAAAGATTTACGGGAAAATCGGTTCAGAAAGTGCAGTAACAGCACTTAATGGCGTTTCGCTGGAGGTTCCACTTGGTCAGTTTCTCGCCGTAATGGGGCCTTCGGGTTCAGGAAAATCTACGCTTTTGCACTGCATGGCTGGTCTTGACAATTTGACATCTGGAAATGTAGTAATCGGATCCACCAACTTAAATGGGCTATCAGATAGGCAACTAACAAGGCTTAGGAGAAATTCAATTGGCTTTATGTTCCAGTCGTTTAATCTTCTTCCCACTCTGACGGCCGAGCAAAATATTCGGCTTCCCTCCGACCTTGCAGGTTCAAGTGTTGATGAAAAGTGGTTTACTACTTTAATTGACTTACTAGGAATTAGAGATCGGCTTAAGCACAGGCCAAGTGAACTCTCTGGAGGCCAACAACAGCGAGTAGCGGCAGCTCGTGCATTGCTGTCAAAGCCTACTGTTGTTTTTGCAGATGAGCCTACGGGAAATTTGGATTCAAAAGCCGGCGCATTGCTACTGGGATTTTTGCGCTCAAGTGTGCATGAGCACGGTCAAACAATTGTAATGGTTACTCATGATCCAAATGCGGCAAGTTTTGCCGATAAGGCAGTCCTCTTAGCGGACGGCCAAATCATCCACAGCATTGAAAGTCCAACTCAAAAAAGTGTCCTTGAAGCCCTTGAGACCCTAGGGACGTAATTGCTTACAACAATACTTTCTAGCATTCGTGCTCACGCGGGAAGACTTTTTGCATCTGCACTAGCAATATCACTTGGAGTGGCCTTTGCTGTGGGAACCCTTGTATTCACAGACACTCTTAAGGTCGCCATGATCCAGTCATTTGCACAAGGCGACCAAGGAATTGACGTAGCAGTTCTTCCTCCCCAAACTACTTCTCCAAATCAACCTGGGCCAGGAGGTGGAGATGGTAGGTCGAGAATTATTCACTACCTTGCACCTGGCATACTTACTCAGGTCCAGGGCATCTCGGGAGTAAAATCGGCTTCGGGGCAGTTAATTGGTGCAGCCGTAATCCTCGACAAATCAGGACATCCATATGGCGGGCGCGGCACTTCTTTTGGTGTTGGCGTCCCATCTGATCCAAGCTTCAAGTGGATTAAGGTACTCTCTGGAACAAGGCCGACGACGGCTAGTCAGGTTGACTTAGATTCAAATACTGCTGCGACTCTTAATCTAAATATCGGAGACACAATAAGTGTGGTTGGCAAAAGTGGACTCCCCCAAAAGTTTCAGGTGGTTGGAATTGTCTCTGTTGGGCTAACTCAAGCATTTAACGGAAGCTCAATAATAGGATTTACCCCAAGGGAAGCAGCTTCTGTAACTGGACAAGCTGGCTTCCGAGAGATCGATGTAATTGCCGCACCCGGTGTAAATCAAACAACTCTTTCAAACCGCATTGCATCAATACTTGGACCTAATGCCGTTGTAGAAACAGGTGCAACTAAGACTTTTAATGATGAAAATGCTGTTATTAAGCGAGCAAATGCAATAGGAAATGCACTTTTAACCTTTGCCGTAATTGCCATACTTGTAGCTTCAATTGTAATTGCAAATACTTTTAGGGTCCTAGTAACGCAGCGATCCAGAGAGTTAGCTCTTCTTCGATGTTTAGGTGCCACAAGGAATCAGGTATTTAAGGCAATAATAAGTGAGTCTTTTGCCACAGGAGTAGTGGCTTCTGGAATTGGTATAGCACTAGGTGTGCTTGTTGCAATTGGACTTCACGGAATATTTGGGGCATTTAGAGGCGGGGGAATACCAAGTGCCCCAATCCAAATAACAGTCAGAACTTTGATAATTGGAAGTCTTGTTGGAGTGGTTACTACTGTGGCTGCCTCTATCTTGCCTGCCAGAAGTGCTACAAGGGTGTCGCCCTTGCAAGCTCTCCGCCACCACAGCGATACCAGTTTTGGTGGCGCATTAACCGTCAAGAGATTAGCGACCTCGGTTGCTTTGATTGCCATTGGAGTACTGATAATTGTTACTAATTTGGGAGCCAATGCATCACTGCCATTAATAGCTGTTGGTGGTGCACTTGCTTTTGCGGGTCTATTAGTTTTTGCTCCCCTTGTAGTAAGACCGGTTATGACAGTCCTGGGCATTCCTGCACGAATTTTTGGAACTACAGGAAAGCTTGCAACTCTAAATACAATTAGAAATCCCTCAAGAACAGCTTCAACCTCTGCCGCCCTTACCATTGGATTGGCACTAATTTCACTTTTTAGCGTCATATCGTCATCTCTAAACGCTTCGATTGACTCTACCATTGCCAAAAATTTTCCATTTGATTTCGTAGTGACAACAGCACTAAGAGGCACTACCGTTCCGTCCTCTATTGCGACAAGTGCATCCAAAACAAACCTTTTTAAATACGTTAATGAAGTGAGGTCCGGGCAAGCAGTTGTAAATGGAAAAAATCAAGATGTTTCAGGAGTCACACCTGTGCTTCTTAGTCAGTCCCAACTCACAATTACTTCAGGTTCATTGGCCAATTTTGGCGCAAGTGGCACCGCAGTCATCTCGTCGTCACTCGCCCATAGCCTTCATGTCAAAGTGGGAGAGACTATCGCAATTTCAGGTGGGCTTTCAACAGCAACTGCCTTGCCGCCTCCAAGTACTACAACTGTAGTGGCTATCTCAAACAATTTGGCATTTTTGAGCAACTTAGTCATTCCGGTGATAGATTTCGCTCCGCGCTTTCCTGGTGTTGGAGATGACGAACTATTTTTGACTGCAAAGCCCAGCGTGACTCTTGTCCAAGCCAGAGCCCAGTTGCAAAAGGAAATCGACCCCTACCCACTTGTAACCTCCCAAGATATTGGGACCTTTGAAAGTAATTTGTCAAATAAAATTGGCCAGATTCTTGCCCTTTTCACTGCATTGCTTGCTCTCGCTTTATTAATTTCATTCATAGGAATTGCAAATACTCTGACGTTATCGGTGGTCGAGCGAACTCGGGAGTTGGGGCTACTCCGATCACTAGGTTTGACAAGACCTTATGTTGCCACAATGCTTGCCCTTGAAGGAATGCTTTTGGCAGTGATGGGAGCAGTACTAGGTATTGCAATTGGAGTAGCAGCATCGTGGGGGATTGTTTTGGTTCTAAACGCCCAAGGTGTAACAGTATTTTCTGTTCCAATATCACTCCTAATAGTTGATGTAGTTGTGGCGGCACTTGCAGGAATACTTGCTTCTTTGATTCCAGCAAGACGGGCAGCTAAGACTCCTCCCGTGGTGGCCCTTGCCACAGAAGTGTAAATAGACAATTACGATTCATTATTTACATGGTCTAGGAATCTGCCACAATGGGATGATGGGACGAATATGGAACGAGATTGATTCCAAACTGAAAGAATTCATGGAATCTTCTCCAGTCTTTTTTGTAGCTACGGCACCACTTTCAGAAAATGGGCACGTTAACTGTTCTCCCAAGGGCAATCGTGGGGAACTTGTGGTGTTAGGTCAAAAGAGCGTTGCGTACTTGGACCAAACCGGAAGCGGAATCGAAACCGTTTCACATCTAAGCGAAAATGGCAGAATAACCTTGATGTTCTGTGCGTTTGTGGGACCTCCAAGAATTGTTCGAATACACGGGAG
Organism: Acidimicrobiales bacterium; assembly: GCA_013044465.1. Lineage (GTDB taxonomy): Bacteria > Actinomycetota > Acidimicrobiia > Acidimicrobiales > JABEUL01 > JABEUL01. The sequence goes on along the minus strand of JABEUL010000304.1, from coordinate 16,476 downwards.
CGGCTCAGTCATAAAGAGGGATGAGCCGAGTTTCGCTGAGATGATTTATCATTTCAAAGATCCTGCGACCATTGGAGCGCGCTCCATTGTGGTTGTTGAATCTGAGCGAATCTCTGATTCTTGCGGATACGGGGTGCCCCTAATGGACTTTGTTTCACATAGGGACCAGATGAATGATAGTGCTTCTAGAAAAGGTGAAGACGGAATCAGAAAGTACTGGATGGAGAAAAATCAAACATCTATTGACGGGCTCCCTGGTCTTTAAGTTTTATTCCCCACAGGTAATTACGCCATCAAATCTTAATGGTGGCTTCTTACAACTAAAACTGGGCACTTCGCATGATGGATTACATAGGTGCTTACTGATCCAAGAAGTAATCCGGCAAACCCGCCATGTCCCCTTGTGCCAACCACGATCAGGGCAGCTTTGCCAGCCTCGTCGACCAGCGCTCGAGCTGGTGCTTCTTCAATTACAACTCCATCTACCTCAATATCGGGATGGTGGCTTTTAACTCTTTCTATCGCACTTTTTAAAATGGTCTTTGCTGATTCTTGAAATGCCAAATATGGTTCACCATCCGTTGGTGCAATAGGTGCCATCCCGAGTGATGTTGGCACTTGCCAAGAACATAAAATTTTAAGTGGTACGCCTCTCCACATAGCTTCATTGCTTGCTTGATCCAGTGCATCAAAAGATGATTCTGAACCATCTACACCCACCAAAACAAAATGGCCTCCATCTGCTGCTTTATCATTATCGCTCATAGTTACGACATTAGTAGATATGATGCGCTGTGCGTGCAGTAAGGACTTTGTGCCTATTGGAATTCCCTAGCTAGTTTGGCCCACTACTTCTTCTAACCGCTTTAAGGTGCTCTCAAGAGCAGCAGTGACTCTGGTCGTGACGATGTCATTATCCACAGCCTTCCTATGTTTTTCCTGGCTAACATCCCAAGTCTCTCGCACAAGTGTCCCGCCATCTTTTGGTTCGAGTTCATATCTCCAGATGCGTCCACCTATGAAGTTCCCAATAAACCAAGGAGCCCTTGGCTGCCATGCAATTAATTTTCCTTCTTCGAATTCAATTACTTTGTTAACCATCATGTAGGGTGCGCCTATTTTCATCGCCATTCTAAATTCATCGCCTAATTTGACTCTTTCGGGTGATGAGGCACTAGGTTTCCTCACAGTTCCAGAACCATCTATCTCATGGTGACGTGACGGCCTTGCGAGAATATCGAATATTTTTTCAGGTGGTGCTGAGATAAATCTCTCATTAGAAATTGAGTTGCCATCCATTATTAGATCTGCCTTCCATGGGTTCAGGATTAAATAGATATTTAGTCAATCAAATTAATCAATGACTATAACCTTAGTACTCGGCTACGAGATTGATCAAAATGCCAGAGGGAATCAAAGATCAGTGATTTTTCTTAATTTATTGACTACTACGTTTTACGTAGTATAATGAAGGAATGGTACCCAAGACTGGCAAAGTTGGTTTCTCTAGGCAAAGTGATCCAACCTTATTGATCCTCACTAGTCTTTCGTCAGGTTCCAAACACGGACATGCCCTCATTAAAGATATTGAGGAAATTTCAGGAGTAAGACTTGGACCTGGCACTCTATATGGTGCGATTACAAGGCTTGAGGAACAAAATCTAATAAAACCATTAGATCCCATCGGAAGAAGACAGCCGTATGCAATTACTGCTACAGGAATCGAAGTTCTAAGGGACACAATTACTAATTTAAAAATGATTGCTGAAGTGGGCTCAAGAAGACTTGGAATTAACGACAAAATCAGTCCGGTTTTAAATACAAAGGTGAAAGTTCTTTGAGAAATTCCAATAGATCTATTGAGCAACTATTGCGAATTTACCCCAGGGAGTGGCGTGATCGCTACGGAGGTGAGCTAAAGGTGACTATTGAGGATTGCTTGGAAGGAAGTCCGCCTTCACTTAATTTTCTAATTCCCCTTGCACTATGTGGAGCAAAGCAAAGATATACCTACTTTGTTTCTGCATTTTCACCAGGTAGTGGTCCTCTTTCAGGCACCATGCTAGGGATAATCGCTTGGGCATTAGCATTAATCGGCTGCTCGAGTTTTGTCAAGCTGACCGAGCATTGGAGAAATGTGCCAAGGTTGTCGAAATTGCCTATTGAACTTATTACTTCCGATGTCTTCCGAGTTTCTGGACTGGTGAGTTTTTTGTGCATACTTGTCGGAGCAGCTTTATCGGCACCTTATTACTTCAAGATGCAAAAGGGTCCCTCCAAGACCAAAGTAAATAGGCGAATCGTTTGGTTTCTGTTACTCGCTTCAGCCTTCATGTTTTCCACTGTTTCCTTGGTGCTCTTTGCTCATCACATGAACTCAATTGCGAGAAATGGAGGCAATCCTTTATTCGCCGGAGTATTTCTCGCATGGGGAATACTTTATGCTGTGACAGTTATTGCTGGATGCTTATCCTGCCTTGAAGGAGTACGCCAAATAAAATTCTCAGCTCAAACTATTAATTTGCAAGTCAAAATTGGGCTATTAGGAGCAATCCTTGTATCAGCCATTTCGCTTTCAGCACTATTAATGCTTTTTTTAATGGTAGTTAAAGCGCCGGGATTTCTCTCAGGTGGTCCGGCAGGTCACCCGGGCTCACCTTGGACGTTAATCACGGTACTAACAGCAGGAGCACTATTAATGGCATTTGGGCTATCTTTAATGAGCGTCATCAAAACTTCTAGATACACTCTTGCCAAAAGGACGTCATAGAGGCCAACCAGAACGCAGAAAGTCCTTTAGGAGTTCAGAACTTTCAGATATCGACTGATTGGCTTTATGATCAGATAACACTTACTATTTGTTAATAATTTTCGAACATTTTCCTTCTACAGTAATCTTATGATTAACTACAAGACATTTCTCCCTATCGCAGTTCTCTTTGCAATAGCGTGCCAAGCCTGCAGTGCATCTACTCAAACGAGTTCAACTACTGCTGCTCCTGGGAGTTCTTTTCAAAAACCCATGCTCTTAGGACTTGTGGACATGGGGTCACAGCTTTCCTATGCCAAAGGCGTAAGCTTCCCAACAGTTAATTTAGCTGAACTCGGCAGTGACTACCCAGCCTTTAGTGGCATTGTGGTAAATGAGACGTGGGCGCAACTTGAACCAAGCAGTGGTACTTATGCTTGGAACGACCTAGATTCTTCACTTAGAGCTGTCGAAAGTTTCAATGCAGAACACCCAAGCAATCAACTTGGTGTCAAGTTACGGATTTTTGCAGGGAAAACTGCACCCAATTGGGCAAAGCAGCTAGGAGGTTCGCCCATTATACTTACTTCCAAAAATACTTCTTTGACCTATGGCAGATGGTGGAGTACCTCTTATAGGCAGGTATGGTCGCAGTTCCAACACGCTCTGGCATCCCGGTACGATTCAAACTCACTTGTCCGAGCAGTAGCTGTAACTTCGTGCGCGACATTAACCGGTGAGCCATTTATTGTTGGGTTAGATACTTATAATATCCCCATTTTAGATAGTGCGGGTTGGACTCCTCAGGCACAACAGAGCTGTCTTGAGGGAGTATTTTCTGATTACTCAGGCTGGGTCAAAACCCCAATTGACTTTCCCTTCAACCCTTTTAGAACACTTGTAAACAATAAGCCTGTTGTTGAAGAATCAGTAACTAATCAGATATTGGAAATGTGCGCCAAATCAAAGTCAAATGGCGGTCCCTTGTGCATTGTAGGGAATCACGGTCTGAGCGACACCGCAACTACTGGCTCAGAAGGAGTACTATATGCCGAGATTAATTCCATGTGGAGTGGCAATCCGAACTCATTCAATGTCTATTTTCAAACAATTGGACCAAATTCAGGAGCTGACTGTCAAAGTATCGAAATTGCAATATCCCACCACGCAACCTCAGTGGAACTTTGGCCTCCTGCTTTAAACTACAAAGGATTTGGCTCAATTCCGCTAAGTACTTTAGAGCTTTGGAACAAGGATCTCGCATCTTCAACTTCGCTTGCATGCTAAAAAGACCTCTTTCCAACCAACAAGTTCAGGCCTCTAAAACAATCCTCAATCTAATTAGGCTATAGCGTACATATTTTCTCTATTCGTGCGATGATACGTACATTGCAATCTTGATAAGTACCTTGTCACGTAATGCTTCAAAAGATATTCACCGAGCGTTGGAAATGGGAGTGGCGGAGGAAATAACGGATGTGGAAATGGGTTAAGGAAGTAGATGCAGTATTAATCCTGGCACACTCTGCAGTACTGGAATTATACATGCCATACGTCGCCGCGCCTGAGACAGGTTAGGTGGTTGGTTTTGTTATCTCTGGATGTTGATGCCTGAGATTTGTGAGCCCGTAACGATCCATATGTGCCTCTACCACTTTAAAAACAGCTGTTTCAAGTAAGTTCTGGAACTTTTCTGAAGAAAGGTTTGAGCGATGCATTTCTTGAAAATTAACGTCATCAAGCTCACCTACCATTTATTGCTTTTCCCTAAGTTGCAGTCTGCGCAGAGTGTTTGAAGATTATTCAATTCCGTCCTACCACCCTTACTTATTGGTCTAATGTGATCGACGTGCAAGGTTACTACGTCGGAGCCTCTTCCACAATATTTACACCCGCGGCCATCCCGTTCCAAAACCCTATGGCGCACGTCGAGACTCATCTTACTTCGCTCGCGCTCGCGTTGAAAGGCTTCAGCTGACTTTTTCTGAATGCGTTGATTCATATTAACAATAGTTTGGCTAATTTCATCCACACCTGATAAAACAAGACATCTTGAGTATGAGTTTCGTCCCATCGGACTGGTGTATGTTACAACGAATTTGATCCTCATTGAAGGATTTGGTTGACCTAGCTTATTATTTTGAAACAGTTTATGCTCAATATAATTAAACCAATTTTGAGGCATAGTTGCCGACATTGTATAGCCGAGCGACGTATTCCAAATATAGTTATAACTGCTGCAATATTCAGAAAATTTCTGATGTACTTTTTTTACAAAATCAATAAATTGAATAGCTCTTGTTGGTGGTTTAAAAAATAGTCATCGGCTAAAGGCTGGAAATTGAACCAATCAAATTTTGCCTTTGAATCAACCGTAGTTGGAATTGTTTGCAAAAAAGGTTTAACATTTGGAATCCAAGGTTTATATACAAAATTCAGTTGAGCAAGAGCCTTAAGTGCGTGGCTTTGTTTATTGACTAAGTAAAAAGTTAAAAATAAACCTGTACATAAACAGGAGGCTAAAAATAGAAATCCAATCCCGACAAAAGTAATCATTATATTTTCTACATTATATTAATCCTGGATCGGCTGCGTAAAATGAAAATATTTATGGTTCTTCCCTCCAATCCATGGGTCATTTATGACGCTTTGCGGCCAGGGTCCTGGAAAAGGCATTCTGCTAAGCCAGTTCAGTTTAAATGTGAAACCTCAGGATCTTCAGTCACTTGAGAATACTCCTGCAAATTAATTGTGCGATTTTACCTCTCGATTAATTTGCAGATGGTCACCACCTATATTAAAGCTGGCCGATTTATCAATACCACGCCGAGACTCGCTACACTCTTTCTAACCCATCGCAAATAACGTTAGAATAAATTAATCCCTCTCAAATATCTGTCAGGTTTATTGAGAGTAAAACCTTTAAACTGGCTTTTAAAGCCCACTGAGACAAATCCCATCCGAACATAGTGATACTTTGAATGCCAAACACTAAGCTATCTGCATCAGCTGAGCAATAGCGTTCAATTAACAGCTTCTTCAGGCTAACTGCTGTTAATTGTAAAAGGCTCAGGCACACGTTATATAAAGCTGCGTCCTTGACTTCTTGTTTCTTGGAGAATTTAGGTTGAAAACGCTTAACTTATTGAGCCTGATTAATTTTGTGACAGTTTGATTTGGTGGGATTCTGTTGCTATCAATGTTGACTTAATAGGGCGTACTCTAATTTGAATACGGCCTAAGATAATTGGATTGGTTGCTCTCACACGGAAACAGCTTCCGACCTTAATCTCCCTATTGGAAGCATCGGCACCAAAAATGCTGCCACTAATGTCATAGCTGCCAAAAATAAAAACGAAGCTAAAGGCGATTTAACGAGCTGCTGGACAACTAAAGCAATTACAAGCCCTCCACCATTTCCTGCCAACCAAACAAGTCCGGTTGCAATACCGGATGATCCACTACTTGTCCGATCCGCAGTATCAAGCAGTGTCGGCAGAGCACCAATTAGTAGAAAACCACCAATAGCCATGGCCACCATTGTTATCGAATAGTTCGAGACAAAAGCCACAATTATACAAAGAGCAGTTGTGACAGTAGTTGTGATATATAACTGGATTCGCTCTAGTTTTCTCTTTGCTACAATGCTTGGGATTATGCCTGCACCAACTGTTCCAGATACAACCATGACAACAAGTAACAGACCTGCGCTGTTGGCACTTACTCCCCTATCGGCGAGAATGGACTGCAGCCAGGTAGTGATTGCTATGAAAGCTCCAAACCCAATAGCAGCCAGACCAAGTAAAGCCAAAAATGGACCACTCTGAAGTAGTCTTCTCGCCCCGGAACCATCTTCTATAGGCAACTGCTCTACAAGGGGATCGATATATTTGACAGCAAGTACCAGTGCAACTACAAGAACGGTAGCCACCAAAGCCTCACCTCGAATCAAGTTAGCTATATCTGCAATGCTAAATGCAGACCCTAATATCAAAGAAAAAAGCATCCCCAGAAATAGTGACGCTGACCCAAGTGCGAGACCGTTAGGCCGATCTTTTTCATCTAGATACTCTCCTGCTACACGGGTAATGGCATTTAATAGCAGAGGTTGGGATATTGCAATGAGTATTTGGCCCACAAGTATTATTGCGAACGACCCAGATAATGTTCTAACTATTGCCCCAATTGCGTTAAGTGCGGCACCTCCAGATAGTGAGACTTTAAAGTTTTTGTCTAAGGCGTGGCCAAATGGGATGGCAAGGAGAAAGTAGGCGAGTGGGAAAATTTCCGAGAGCCAGCCGATGTCTGAAACACTTACATGGTAATGATTCGCAGCTGTCGTGGTCATTGGGGCAAAAGTGAGCCAGAGCATCTGGTTGGACGCACAAACCAGCCCATAGATCGTTACAAATGTCCATCTTCTTGACCTGGATTGCATACCGAAATACCTTAGTTAAAAATGCCTAAAGATGCATTCTTTTGGCATTTTACCCCTATAGATGACCAAAACTTGCATGCATACAGGGAATTTACAGGTTAATTACTCCTTTGTCTGAGGCGATCCCAGAGGCAAATAATCCGGTAGACAATCGAACATACGTTCGCTATAATTACGTTGTGGTTTTCCTCTCTCCAGATCCCTCTCAAGTTAAAAGTGCAGTACTTTCACCTCCTGGAATCCCACTTTCCACTCCTTATGATGAACTATTTCCTGGAGGGATTCCTTTTTCGAGCACTATCTCTATTACTTCCTCATTTCCCTGTCTCTCTCCGGGTGTGACAACACTCTCATTTGGTTTAATGGCAGCGCTACAAAGTAATGGCGCATGGTGCGCAGTAGCGGGGCTAAATGATTTTTCTCTGGCTAGTGCCAAAGATATTGGCGTCTTATTTAACAGGCTCGCAATAGTCCAACATCTAGACCGCAATGGAAATGGACCTCAGGTAATCGCTTCGCTTCTATCTGGATTTGATGCCGTATTCATAAATGCAGATCTTCTCAAACAAACAAGAAATTCAAGGATCCTCGCTGCTCGCACCAGAAAATATAAATCCCTCCTAATAGCTGTGAATCTACCAAAAGCTAAGAGAACAACTTCTTTTGATTCTTTTTCAGCTGATTATTCAATAGCAATAACTAAGAGTAGGTGGGAGGGACTCACTAGCAATGATTTAAGTCAAACAAAATACGATACTTTGCAGAGAAGGCTTGTTAGGCGCTCCTGCGCTATAGAAGTTGGTGGACGAAGATTTCACGGAAACATACGTAAGGAGTGGTGGCTCCCTGACTCTGATGGGCAGATTCGCCAAATCGATGAAGGCGCTCAGTTGACAGACATGCGACCGCCACTGCCTAAGGGAGCATGATGGCGGCACAAGGCTTTGGAGCTAACAGGAGAACCGTTGTAGTTCGCTCTCCTGGATGGCCGGTAGATGACGCTTTGGGATTTGAGCCAGTTGTAGATGCTCTAAGGGAGATTTCACCTGAAGTATCGCTTTTGTTTCCAGGTAAGTTGGCATTTGGGGCAAAGGGTCCTACTCGTTACTTTGGCGGTGAAGATTCTCTAAGAGATGAAATTCAAGCAAGAGTATCAACTGTCTTGAATCGACCTCTTGCAATCGGTATTGCAGATACTCTTTTTGCTGCTTCCATAGCTGCAAAAAGCAATTTAACTGTGCCGATTGGAAAAGATTCTGATTTTTTATCTCCACTACCTGTAGGACTACTTCCCGATCTTGATACCTCTGAACTGTTATTAAAGCTGGGTTTAAAAACAATTGGAGACTTTGGAGAACTTGAATTAAATGCTGTATTAGAGCGCATGGGAAAAATTGGTGCTTGGTGTCACCGGCTTGCCCGTGGTCTAGGCCCTGGCGCACCAGTTGGAGCCATTCAACCTATTACAACTCTGTCAGTAGATTTTGAACCGGCAAGTGACAGAGTTGATGAAGTATCTTTTGCAGCCAAGAGACTAGCTGATGAACTAATTACAGCCAAAACATCGCAGGGCTTAACAGTTGTCGGAATTTACATAAAGCTTCAGTCTGAAAATGGAGATGAGTGTGAGCGGACTTGGCATGCCCAACTGCCTCTCCAAGTTCCGGGAATTGTTGACCGAGTCAGGTGGCAACTAGATAGTTGGCAACCTTCAACAGGTGTGACAAAGCTCGAAATAGACGCTTTGACTTTAGTTCCTGAAGGAATGTTTCAGGATACTTTAGTGAATGGTTTTAGCAATGACTTAGAAGAGATCGAGCGCACCATTGCAAGGGTGGAGGCACTCTTGGGTGCAGATAGCGTCAGTGTAGCTATCCAAGTTGGTGCCCGCCATCCATCTGACATGATCAAGTTAGTCCCTTGGTCCAAAAGACCAATCTATCGAAATTCTAATAGCGCTCATACTCATCGCCCATTTAAGGATGCAACTGCAGATCTGCCATGGCCAGGGAAGCTCCCAACACCTCTTCCAGCTTTAATCTATAAAGAGCCCTTTCCCATAGATCTTGAAGATGAAGTGGGTTCAAGCATAAGAGTAAGTGGGAGAGCTGTGCCTAGCGGTGAACCTTGTACCTTATCTGCCGGAAGCAAAAAACAGGTAGTTGCCTGGAGTGGTCCTTGGCCTAATGAAGAGCACTGGTGGGAAGAGAGCAAAATGCATCGAAGAGTGTTTGCACAAGTTTTAACAAATGACAGTACTGCCTGGCTGGTCTCGCTTAATAGCGGGGCATGGAAGGTAGAGGGTCTGTTTGACTAAACACACCTTATTGGATCATGTAACTTGCGATGAATCAGCAACTCAAATATGTCGAACTGCACTGCCACTCGGCTTTTAGCTTCCTTGACGGAGCGTCACAGCCTGAAGAACTTATAGAGGAAGCTTCTAGACTTCGCCTTGGAGGGATTGCCCTAACTGATCACAACGGACTCTATGGTGTAGTTCGTTTCTCTCAAGCTGCAAAAGACTATGGCATGAAAACTGTTTTTGGTACTGAGTTAACTTTGCGAGAAAGTGACTCTGACACAACTCCAAATCCACGCCCCGGGCAAAACGATCCGCTAGGAGAACATCTAGTAATACTGGCTAAAAATCCAGAAGGATATAAAAAGTTGTCACTGGCAATCACGGATGGTCAGCTAAAGGGATCTAAAGCAGATCCGGTATTCACGCTAGAAACATTGGCTGAATCTAGCAGCGGTGACTGGATGATACTGACCGGTTGCAGAAAGGGTCCACTGGCTGTGGCATTAGCAGAGAGGGGACCAAGTGCAGCAGAGAGAAAACTTTTAAAATTAATTGATCTATTTGGGGCAGATAATTTAGCTGTTGAACTCTGGGACCATGGAGATCCATTGGACACAGCTAGAAATGACGTACTGGCACAAATTGCAGTCAGAAACAACATCCTACATATCGCTACTGGAAATGTTCACTATGCCACACCTCTTGGAAGGCGCATGAGTGCAACACTTTCTGCGATTCGTTCTAGAAAGTCGCTAAAAGAAATAGATCCTTGGCTGCCTGTAAATGGCGGAGCCCACCTGAGAAGCCACGGCGAAATGTCAAGAAGGTTTGCACAGTGGCCTGGCGCAGTTGAAAATACAGCTCGCTTAGGAGATTTGTGTGCATTCGATCTCTCCCTAGTTGCACCACAGCTGCCGGCATTTGAAGTCCCAGCCGGATACAACGAAGCCAGTTGGTTAAAAGAACTTACCTACGAAGCAGCAGCTCATCGATATGGGGAGAGGGACAACGAGAAGGTCCCCGGTGCTTTTCATCAGATTGATCATGAACTAGAAGTTATTACCTCACTTGGTTTTGAAGGATACTTCCTCGTTGTCCTAGACATAGTCACATTTTGCAAAAGAGAAAAGATCTTGTGCCAAGGTCGCGGCAGTGCAGCTAACTCTGCTGTTTGTTATGTACTTGGCATCACAAACGTTGATGCCGTATCCCTTGGACTTTTATTTGAAAGGTTTCTCTCAAGAGCAAGGGAAGGCCCGCCCGATATCGACATAGACATAGAATCGGGCCGCAGGGATGAGGTCATTGCTTACGTTTACGAGCGTTATGGGAGACACCATGCTGCTCAAGTTGCCAATGTAATTACCTACAGGACCAGATCTGCTCTCAGAGATGTGGCAAGGGCATTTGGTTACAGTGAGGAAAGTATTGACACCTTAAGTAATAAATTGAGGAAAGAAGGTTCCAATAGCCTGCCTGATGACATAAAAGATCTTGTATTAAAGTGCAAAGATCTTCCTAGACATTTAGGAATACATCCAGGAGGGATGGTTCTCACCAGAGAACCTGTGGCAAGCATATGCCCAGTTGAATGGGCTAGAAAGGAAGGTCGTAGCGTTCTGCAGTGGGACAAAGACGACTGTGGAGCAGCTGGACTTGTCAAGTTTGATCTTTTAGGTCTTGGCATGTTAGAAGCAGTCCATGGAGCTATCGATCTAATTGAAGTGAACTACGGAGAAGTTATTGATCTAGGGGCTTTAGAGCAAGAAGATGAAGTCTATGACATGCTCTGTGAGGCTGATTCTGTGTGAGAAATTCAAGTGGAGTCAAGAGCGCAGATGGGCACCCTGCCTAGGATGAAACCTCGCACTTTTTCTGACTTAGTAGTTGAAGTCGCTCTCATCCGCCCAGGGCCAATACAAGGAGGCTCCGTCCACCCTTACCTAAGAAGAAGGGCGGGGAAAGAAATTCCGACATATCCTCATCCACTTGCCAAACCTGCATTGGAAAAAACCCTTGGAATTCCTCTGTTCCAAGAGCAACTCATGAGACTCTCAATAGATGTTGCCGGATTTTCCCCGCTCGAAGCTGATGAGCTAAGGGCTGCCATGGGGGCAAAGCGTTCTCGTGAGCGAATGGCAAAACTTGAGCAACGCCTCTTAAACGGCATGAAAGCAAATGGTCTAACTCAGAGTGCAGCAGAACACGTTAGAAGTCAGATAATTGCATTTTCAGGCTATGGTTTCCCTGAAAGTCATGCGATCTCTTTTGCCTATATTGTGTACGCTTCGGCTTGGCTCAAGTATCACTACCCCACTTGTTGGCTAGCAGCACTTCTAAACGCTCAGCCAATGGGTTTTTGGTCGCCATCTTCTTTGGTGACAGATGCAAGACATCACGGCGTTGTCGTCCTGGGACCTGATGTTAATCTTTCATCTGCTACAGCAAAACTAGAGAGCTTGCCAGTACCGGATGAGATAGATGACTGCATCAAGAGTAATTTCGCTGTGAGATTAGGGCTTTCAGCTATACGAGGCTTGAGTGTCAAGTCCGCAAAAGTTATAGAAAGTAATGCGCCCTATAGAGATCTCGAAGATTTGGCAAAGAGGTGTGGCCTTGAGAAAAAAGCAATGGAAAGCTTGGCAAGTGCTGGAGCAGTAAGTTCAATAGTGGATACAGACAACAAAAGAATCGCTCGCAGATTAGCCATCTGGGATATCGGCAATGCAACAAGATCACATAAGAGTGACGTCTTGTTCACATCTATTGGAATAGATAGACCAAAACTGCCAGAAGAAGCAGCACAAGAAAGTATTGCTCTAGATCTTTTCAGCACAGGGACACCCCTATCAGGTCACCCAGTATCACAGCTGCGAGATGAACTAACTCACGCAGGAGCACTTAAGGCTATTGATTTGAAGACCTGCCCCAATAGCACAAGAGTCAAAGTAGCTGGCGTGGTAACTCACAGGCAAAAACCGCCAACGGCAGGTGGAGTCGTATTTATGAATCTAGAGGATGAGACTGGTCTTATAAATGTTGTATTTTCTCCCGGGGCATGGGTCAGGTGGAGAGATATTGCAAGTGACAGCGATGCGCTAATAATCACAGGTCACCTAGAGCGCGCACAAGGCACAATCGCACATACCCTCAAAGCTGAAAAGGTTGAATACCTTTTGGTCGTAGCAACTCCGGGATCAAGAGATTACAGATAACAAAGTGGCCTCTACCTACCTGTTCCGAGGTGGCCGGATTCGTCGGATTACGCAACACTCTTTACCAGCAACAAACCAAAGCTTCATGTACAATTCGCTCATAGGTACGTACGGCCACAAAACGTTGATAGGTACGTACGGCCATATGATATAGTTGTAAACGTACGGTCGCATATATCAATTCAGGGCCGAATGCACAGGAAAAGCCTATGAAAATCAACTCTATAAGAGACATAGCCGCAACCATTCGTGGTCGCCGACTTGATCTCAGCCTCAGCCAGGCTGAATTGGCAAGAACAGCTTCGGTCTCTCGTGAATGGGTAAGCGAATTTGAATCAGGGAAACCAACCGCAGAGATTGGCCTCGTTATTCGGGTAATCGAAGCCCTTGGACTCAGGATCGATCTCACAGAATATGAAGAAGTACCAGATCCTTCGGCAATAGATCTTGATTCTGTATTGAAGGAGTACCGAGAAAAATGACGGAGTCACTATCGGTCATCCTCAATGGCCAAATTGCTGGAGAGGTACTGCGCCAAAAGGGTGGAAAGCTGCAATTCGACTATGCAGATAAATACAGGAGGCAGCCAGGGGCCACTCCTTTGTCTCTGTCGATGCCAATTCAGATCCAATCACACCCAGACTCAGCTATTGTCCCGTGGCTTTGGGGCCTACTACCCGAAAATGACATGATACTGACAACTTGGGCACGTGAGTTCCAAGTCTCGGCTTCATCTCCTTTCTCCTTGCTTTCAACTCCGATCGGGCTTGACTGTGCAGGAGCTGTTCAGTTCATTACCTCCGACCGATTAGACGATGTACTCAACAGATCTGCAAAGATCACCTGGCTTTCTGATGACAATATATGTGACCGCCTCCGATCACTTAGACAAGACAGCACGACTTGGTTAGGCAGCACATTCACTGGGCAGTTCTCTTTAGCTGGCGCACAAGCCAAAACCGCACTCATTTTCAAAAACAAACGATGGGGAGTTCCTTCAGGTTCTATACCTACGACCCATATCCTCAAACCGGCGGTGACCGAATTCAAAGACCACGATCTGAACGAGCACCTATGTCTAGACGCTGCAAGAAGAGCTAATCTACTCGCTGTCCGCACAAGGATTGCCCACTTTGGCACTGAATCTGCAGTTGTAGTCGATCGCTACGACCGGCAATTCAAGGGGGCTGAAATTCTTCGAATCCACCAAGAAGATCTTTGTCAGGCTCTTGGCGTATCGCCATTGAAGAAGTATCAAAGTGAAGGAGGCCCAAGCCCATCTGACATCACCAAGCTCTTTCGAGACGTAATGTCAACTAATGATGCGGACAAAGAAGCCTTGCGCTTCGGAGACTCCCTTATTTGGAACTGGATAATTGCAGGAACTGATGCTCACGCAAAAAACTACTCACTATTACTCTCAGGTAACCAAGTTAGGCTAGCGCCATTCTACGATGTGTCGTCTGCCCTACCCTATGGCAAACACGAGAAAAAGCTGAGGCTAGCTATGAAGATTGGTGGTGACTACGCGGTTTTTACCTCACGCAATACATGGATCAAGGCGAGTAAGGAACTGGGGGTCGATACCGATCTACTTGTAGCTCGGGTAGTTGAACTTGCTGGGCTTGCTCCGGATGCATTTGCAGATGCGGCTAGTGAACCTCAAATAGCCTCCTTAAACCGAGAACTACCAACAAAATTAGTGGATCTTATCGCTGAACGCGCCAAGAGATGCTTAAAAGTCGTTTCATGATGAGACACGCGAGACTTATTTAATCCATTTCTAAGTAACGTTTATTAGACCTTATTGCCGCTCCATAGTCCTTACTTTCCAAGATAACATTGTGCTAATTTGAGCACAATTGGCTATTTTCTTACTTGTCCCAATATTAGAACAGGCTCCGAATCTAGTATTGTGCCAAAATGAACACAAATCAACCGATGAAACAATGGAAGGTAGGAAGCTCGACCGAACTTGGCAAAGCTATCGCTCGAGTCCGCCGACAGGCTGCACTAACTCAAGAACAGCTGGCTAAGCGCTCATGTGTCTCACGCACATATCTTGCCAAAATGGAATCGGGACTTAGCACAGAGCAGGTCAAGCGCACTTTCGCCATTTTGCGCGACCTTGGCTACGAACTCTCGCTCATCCCGATAAATAATCAGGTCGACAAGTAGAACTCCTTTGACCTTTTGGCTACTTAAGAAACATCTCGGTATTATTTCGCAACCATACTACGAAAAATTGAGCCTTACTTTCGACTCATGAACCTAAGAACAGGAATGCGATAGCTAGTCGATCAATGCTTTCATTACCTAATTCGTTTAATTTAAGCCAACAATCTGAGACTTTAGCTCACCGGCTTCGGGGATTGAAAGCTCGGGTTAGGCAGGAAGTTGCCGATGATGTAACCATTATCATCCACTATAAAACTGCAGAGTCAAGAGATTAAGGCTGTTAACCAGAAATCTCTTGACCACAATTCAAGTTCTAACCAGTTGCAAATTCTTCTATAAGAATTTTCAGTACTAGATAACAAACATACTTTGGATTGACATTGCAAATGTCAAATCACCTGTCACGCTTAGCTTCCCACCTGTAAAAGCTGCAACAGGATTTAGCTGACCTGCAACCAACCTTAAAAAGTCAGGAAGCTTTAGCGCCAGTGCAATACGAGCACCTGTTGCATCACCAGCAGCTGCCGTGCACTTTCCATCGGCTATGTCCACATGATATGGGAACGACTCTTCTTCTGCAAGTATGTTCCACTGGATCGAAGCAGTAGTTCCTTGGGCGTGATCCGGTGAAAATCTTTCGGTCATTGCTTCAAATATCCGATCAAGGACACTTGATACACCTGTCATTTTTATGACTGACATCATTCCTTCATCATCAACTTGGTCAAGAATTGCCCTAAGTTGCTCGGGAGTTTTAATTTCTCCCAACATCAGATCAATACTAGTTTCTTCGCTTGTCATTTTTTCTCCTTTAAATACTAAAAATTCCAGCCGTGGCAGCAATCCAACTAAGGTGACCACCACTTTTACTAGTGTTACACACTGTAACACCTCTTGTCCAATTTTTGGTATATAAAAAATATCTTGATAGAAATGTTGACCCAGGGGGGATTTAGGCTCTAAAACTATATGAATGGCTTGGCTCTATCTGATCCTCTCCCTGGTGCTCCTGTTAAATGTGGCTATTTCCATTAGACCCATTAGAGTTTCGCCTCTCTCGAATTTTTCATTTGCAGTGGGTTGGCTTACATGTGAGCTGGCAATCCCTTGGTTTGCAATCTCTGTTGTTGTAACTTCATTGTTTGTTATATATGGTGCTAGTGATTCTGCCGTTGGGATTGCTGCAAGTATCGTTACTGCAATTGCTTGGATTGGCCTAGGTCATATTGTCTCAGTTGCTTATGGAGCGGCTAAGACTTGCAAGGACGCCTTAGAAGAAGGCTTAGATTTCAAATCAGATTCAAATACTTTAAACATTGCAGGATCGTTTTGGAGAGACTTCGTTCCATTCTCATGGAAGCCAAAGAGTATTGAGGTCATAAAAAATATTGATTATGTTGGAGATAATATAAGGCGACACAAACTAGATATTTATAGGCTGCCTCCGGTTGACAATAGCAATGAAAGCAAAACTCTTTCACCGGTCCTCTTGTATATTCATGGCGGGGCCTGGATGATAGGAAGCAAAGAACAACAAGCCAAACCTTTAATTAAAACTCTTGCGCCACAAGGAATACTACGTATCTCAATT
>JABEUL010000303.1 GCA_013044465.1 Acidimicrobiales bacterium | reverse complement strand
GCTGTAGCGCAAGCAACCGACTTGTTGCCGGCCGACCGCGGCGCAAATGTGGTGCTTTTGAATCCGTTTGATCGTGTTGTCTATGAGCGAACAACGATAGAGAATACCAACATTCGCTATGTAGCGCCATCCCAGGCAGCTGTAGATTGTCTAACTGGCAATGGGCGAATGCCGTCGGAAGGCACAGCCCTGATCGACTGGATGGTTGAAAATGAATCTGCATGGCGATTGAGTTCCTTGTCCGAAGCCAAAGGATTAGCCAGTGAAATTTGATCCACGTTACGTTGCGGCACGGAAAATCTTACTTGACGCATTTTTTGCACTGGCTCCACATGGACATGCGATCATCCTCTGTGGAGCCCAAGCAATATATCTACATACAGGTGAAGGAGATCTCGCTATCGCACCTTATACTACCGACGGTGACCTTGCTATAAATCCTTCGCTACTTAACGACTTGCCCCACCTGGAAGAAGCGATGAGGGCCGCAAATTTTGAATTGCAATCCGAGGATCGTTTTCAACCTGGAATATGGATGGCACCAGCCGAAGTTGACGGAGTCCAAATAATGATTCCTGTCGATCTTATAGTTCCTGATGGTGTAGCTCAGTCCGGTGGAAGGCGTGGAGCGCGCCTTGGCGTACATGGCAATCGTGCAGCTCGAAGGACAGTCGGTCTTGAAGCAGCACTTTTAGATCATTTGCCGATGAAGGTTGAGTCCCTTGATCCATTGGACAGAAGATCAATACTTGTCGAAGTTGCCGGAATACCAGCACTCTTGATTGCCAAAGCGCACAAGATCAAGGATCGTATCGATGGGACTAGGGCCAGTCGCGTAATAGATAAGGATGCCGCAGACATATTTCGCATGATGCAGAGAGGTGACCCTGCAGCCATTTCATCTGTATTAAGAAACTTGGCCGAAAGCCCTTCGGCTGGTGAAACAACAGTTGATGCAATCAGCATCCTCGTCGACTTATTTTAGGAGGCGAGACGCATTGGGAATTTTAATGGCATCTCGTGCACTCTTCCCGGCTTTTGCATCTGACACTATCGAAATTATTTGCATGTCATTCATATCGAATTTACAGAAATAAATCGGGTACACTCATGATTTGGGAAGTTTAGGCAGCCAAGCGCAATAATAATTTGTAGCTATAATAATGCAGACATGCCAGCATTCTCTGTAGATCTCTAGCAAGAGGTATGTCTTTGAGAGAAAGTGACTTGATATCCACACCCTAAATCATTGATAGTTACCCGATGGTAAATTTATCGCAGTTGTATTGCGACAGATCAAATCCCTTAGTTTCCAAGTCAATTGAAGCACTGGCGAATTTCGATTATCGAAACTACTTTTAGCTCAAGGGATTGGCATCTCATGCCTAATTCTCTTTGACAGCAAATTTCTTTTATAGTTTTATTGGGATTCGCTATTTGACTCCAGTTGCCAGTAGCTAATGGAAGAGCCAATCTATCAAAGATTATAAACATGCCTCTGTTGCACACGAACTTATTGAGACTACTTAGGAAGGTCGAATGGCCGCGGAGCTTATATGTGCAGACGAATATGACGCATTGCGACAAACTGTTGTCTTGCCCTTCGTCCCTAACTCAATTGAAGTTCACCTAATGAGAATACTGGCATTTGATTGCAGAGAGTTGGTCGCTGTCGAATATCTATCCGGTAAAATTAAAAACGCCGAGAGTAGTGTCAAAGATAAGTGAAGGCATCTATTGTCTCCAAATATCTGAAGCGGCCTTACTGAATTTTGTGACGAGATTTGTACCTTAATTCAACTTGGAGAAACGTTTCAATTCTAAGGTAGTAAACCCACAACAGTTTTGTAACAGTATCCATCGAGGGGCATTGAAAGTGCAATGACTATGAGCTTTGGCTTCCACCCAAGAACTTGGTAGAGATGTTTTCCACCCATTCTGGTGGCTCCATTTGCTTTAACTGTCGACGAAATCCGTGGATCAACTACAGGTAATTCCTCTACGTTCCGACCCATTCCGAATCTGATCCACACACTCCCGTCTTTTCTCGAGAGCATTAGTGGACCTCGATCAGGAGCAACAATAGTCACTGATGGGTGGTTTCCAGATAGTGTCCAGTAGCTTGCAGCTGGTCCTCTAAAGCCAAGCACAGGCAAACTCTTTGGGGCCAAAAGTGGTCTGATTATCCGGTGAGCTCTTCTGCGCCTTACCCTTTTGCCGGTCAGGTTTACATTTCCTTCCAAGCGAACAGCCTCTGGTCGACTAGGGTCCTTAGGCTCCAGAGCTGGTCTTTTGTTAGCTTCAACAAGTTCGTATGAACCACACATGGCTTGGATCGAATCTGGAAGAACTGATCGAATCAAGACTCCTGATGCCATATCAATTGCTATGCACTCACCCGGGCCCGCCACAAGAATGCACAGCTTTTCGCCTGGTCTCTTGCGTTGGTGGGTTCTTGGACTATCTACTTTTTGCAGCGTGCTCATCTTAACTACTTAGATTTGCGCTCTTGGCACAGCTTTAATCCTACCAAGTGCTATTAACTGCGATAAAAAGCTCTCTTCGTCTCCTGCCGGGAGGTCACATGTGCCGTCGTGACAGATGTAGGCAAATCCAGGCACTCTCTCGGTTAGTAAAGGAGTGGATTTTGCATCTCCGCCCAATAGGATAATGGCATTTGGAATAAGAAACTCCTTGAGGACTTGTGTAAAATTACCTTCGCCACCTGGAATTACTATCTCTATTGAGCCATTTGTGGTCAGATCATTTGCAATGAGCAACTGACAAAAAGCACTTGGACTTTCATTTACTATTTGTGAATAGGGCCTAATTAGCTTGACTGCCAACTCCCTTAGTTCTAATTTCCCAGTTATCTGGTGAAGCCTTAAAAGCGCACTTGATGCAGTTGAATTTGCTGAAGGTGTCACGTTGTCAAAGTAATCATTTACATTCTCAACAAGAAGTGCCTCAGCTAATGAAGCAAGTTTGAGTGAGTTGGAAACTGGATCAAAATAATTGACCTCTAAGTACTTCGAAGCTTTAAGTGCTTCGTCTAACCAAAGATCTTCTCCAGTTAGCTCATATAGCCTTGTCATTGCATCGATTAGCCAAGCAATGTCGGCAGAAGTGGCAACTGCTTGCGACAGTGTCCCACCCCTGGTGGCTCTTAGCCACTTGCCACTTTTATCTCTCAGATTATCCAATACGAACTTCCCGGTTTTACAGGCTAAATCCGACCAGGTTTTATTTCCAAGGGAAATCGAGCATTGGCACAGTGCGCTAATCCACATGGCGTTCCATTCCAAAATTGACTTGTCATCAATCCCGGGTTGGGGTCTTTGTGAAACCGCGGCTTTCATTTTGTCCTTGGCCAATAGGATCTCCTCGGGAATAGGAAAGAGAGGATCCGTATTTGGTCGTCGCAACACATTTGTTTTCTCGAAGTTGCCTTTTTTGGAAATTGACCAGAACTGACACACTAGAGAAATTAAGTCCGGGTCATTCAGAAGTACTTTAACTTCATCTTCCCTCCAGGTATAAGTCGCACCTTCAACTCCATTGGTGTCAGCATCAAGAGAGGCTGCAATTCCACCTGATTCTAAAAAAAGCTTCTCGGTGACAAAAGAAATAGTTTCTTCAATCACATACAAGTATTTTTCCTGACCTGTTAAGAGATAGCCGTGTAAGTAAATTGGAAGCAACATTGCCTGGTCATACAACATCTTTTCAAAATGAGGAACACTCCAAGTCTCATCGACACAGTATCTAAAAAAGCCTCCGTTTATATGATCAAACAATCCTCCAGAGCTCATTGCATCTAAAGCATGTAAGCCAAAGTTTAAAACTGTAGAATCTGCACTGGTGCTTCCAATGCGTAAGCAGAGCTCGACCTGCAGGGCCATTGGGAACTTGGGTCCGTTTCCAAAACCTCCATAAGTGGAGTCCACCTGAGATGCGAATCTATTGGACAGTGTTTTATAGATGTCATCTTTGATCCCGGTTTCACTTTCTTGAGCCCCTAGTTCACTGTTTAGTGAAAGCATCTCTGGGATTTGGGTTCTTCTTGCTATTGCCTCACCTAACACCCGGGCCTCTTTAAAAAGCTCCTCTTTCTTGTTTTCCCAGGCAGAATGTATTGCTCCAATTACCTGGATAAAAGAGGGCATGCCACCTCTTGGCCTATTTGGATAGTAAGTTCCTGCATAAAAAGGGGACCCATCAGGAAGGGCAAAGATTGTGAGCGGCCATCCACCATGCCCATTCATGGCGAGAGCAGCCTCCATATAAAGTGCATCGACTTGGGGATACTCTTCTCGATCGATTTTGATATTTACAAAGTATTGGTTCATTAAATTGGCGGTGCCATGGTCTTCAAAGGACTCGTGGGCCATTACGTGACACCAGTGGCAAGCTGAGTAGCCAATAGAGATCAAAACTGGCACATCTCTTTCCTCTGCCTCCAAAAGTGCTTCTTGTCCCCAAAGGTGCCACTCAACTGGGTTGTCGGCATGCTGGAGGAGGTAGGGGCTTATGGCTAAGTGAAGCTGATTCATAATATTGTCGCAAAATGCCTCAGATGGAGAGACTTATCCTCTAGGGTAGTCCTATATGGACATACGATTAGACGGCAAAGTTGGGCTTGTGACTGGTGGATCAAGGGGTATTGGCTTAGAAATTGCCAAACTCATGGTTGAATCTGGGGCCAAGGTTATGATTGTTTCCCGGAAGCTAGACTCTCTCAAACAAGCTGCTCAAGAGATCGACCCAACAGGCGAATCGGTGGCCACATTTGCTGCTAATACTGGGGACCCAGAGGCAGGCAGGGCAGCAGTTGAAGCCGTTCTGTTGAGATTTTCCTCACTTGACCTACTGGTAAATAACGCAGCTACTAACCCTTACTTCGGCCAGTTAATGGATATTGATGAATCAAGGGCATCAAAGACCGTTCAAGTAAATCAAGAAGGAGTCCTTGCCTGGACGCAAGCTTGCTGGCACGGTTTTATGAGAGAAAATGGGGGCGTAGTTCTTAACATGGCTTCTGTCGGTGGGCTTTCTGTGGAGTGGGGAATTGGTTATTACAATGTGACAAAAGCAGCAGTTATTCATATGACACGGCAGATGGCTGGGGAGATGGGACCTAAAGTTCGAGTCAATGCAATAGCCCCTGGTTTAATTCGTACTGCCTTTGCCAAGGCACTTTGGGAAACCAATGAAGAAGCAGTTGCAAAGAGGCTCCCACTTAGAAGAATTGGCGAACCCTCAGATATTGCCAAGACAGCAGTATTTTTGTTGAGTGACGCTTCGGGATGGACAACCGGGGCAACCCTCGAAGTTGATGGGGGAGCACTTGTAGTTCCCTCCGGTGGGATCACCTAGTTTTTAGTAGAAGGTACAATCCTTGGGCTCCAAGTTCTAGGCGGATCAAAGAAATGCCCCACAATTCTTGCTTGCTTGAGATTTTCCTTGAAACTTTGGGCGCTTTCAAATTGGGGCATTTCCACGTAACTTGCTCCGAAGGCTTGTGGCACGTGGGCATCGCTTCCTGAAACTTGACCGAGGGAGAATTCCTCGGCAATATTTTGAGCCTTTTGTCTAGCTGAAGTTAGTGAGGATTTGGAATTTAAAACTTCAATCACATCCACTAGCCCAAGGGACAGTAAAGAGTAAAGCTCACTGTCACCTAAGGCATGCCTCATAGGATCAAATGGGTGAGGAATGGAAACCAACCCGCCCTGCTTTCTTATCTCAATAGCGCAGTCTTTGGGAGAAAGGCCCGGCGGGATGCGCTCTTTTAGAAAAAGTCCAATCACTTCGCCGACACTGGTTTTACACTCCTGCCCAACAATTACTTTGATATCCAAACTTTTCTGGAGTTTCAATGCTCCTCTTACTGTGCCGTGGTCAGTGATACAGACCACATCGAGTTTGCTTGCCAATACATAGTTTTCAATTTCTTCTAACGTAGTAGTTGAATCGCCTGAGTACATTGTGTGGCTATGGCAATCTACTCTCCAGGATCTGTTATTTTTTGGCTCGTTTAGATGCGGGTGAAAAGCCCTGAGCTCCAATTCAAGCTCATGGATGAAAGAAGCTTTAGGCACCACTTAGTGACATTGTTCCAATTGCAAGGGTCACACCATTAGCTGATCCCGGGAGCCAAGTTCCATCGTTGCCGACTTCAACAACATCGAGCAGCATCTTCTGCAACGTTGAGGCAATAGTAGCCTCTCTAACTGGGGTTGACAGAGAACCATTTTCAATGAGTACGCCCTCAGCACCAACTGACACATCACCACTTATGGGATTTACTCCCGAATGTACTCCTGTGATTGATTGGACAAGAATGCCCGAATCTATGTTTTTGACAATCTCTTCATTACTCTTTTTCCCAGGAGTAAGTGTCAGCGCTCTTGGTCCAACTCCAGGAGTCGTGGCATATCCCCCTCTGATCGCAGAGCCTGTAGTTTGTGAGTTACACCTTCTGGCTGATTCTGATGAGTGTAAAAAGCCCTCTAGAACACCCTTTGAGATCAACGGAACCCTTCTGCATGCAATTCCTTCTGCATCCATTCGTTGTGCGCCGTATGTTCTTAAATCTGTCGGATCATCAACGAGATCGAAAATTGAACTGGCAACTTGCTCTCCCAATCTATTTGCAAATAGTGATCTTCCCTTGGCTAAGGCATCGCCGCTTAAGGGACCTGAAATAATTG
>JABEUL010000302.1 GCA_013044465.1 Acidimicrobiales bacterium | reverse complement strand
CCCTATTGCCCATGGATATCTGACGCTTTCACTGGCACCAGTTCTTTTGGCAAGCTTTTTGAGAGTTGAAGGAGTCACCTTTGGACTCAACTATGGATGCAACAAGGTTAGATTTCCTTCGCCAGTTAAAGTTGGTGCAAAAATAATGGTTAAAGCAGTGGTGGCTTCATATGAAGAGGTGTCTGGAGGCGCACAAGTGGCTCTCGACCTAACATTTGTGGCAGAAGGTGAAGTGAAGCCCGTCTGTGTGGCTCAGGTAGTTTACCGCTACTACGTCTAAATCAAACTAGATAGCTGATCATGAAAAGAGGTCCAGCACTTCTTGAAGATCAGTTGGGATATTGCTTCTAAATTCAAGAGGATCACTAGAAATAGGGTGATTCAGAGCAAGACTGTAGGCGTGCAAGAATGGTCTTTCAAGTGCAATCGAGAACTTGGCTAAGCTTTGCCCATATCGAAGGTCTCCGACAACTGGGTTGCCGATGCTTGAGAAATGCACTCTAATTTGGTGAGTTCTTCCGGTTTCTAGCTTCACATCCAAGTAACTAGCCACAAATGGATCCGAAAGCCGATTTTTTACTTCGTAGTTGGTAGCGGCTTCTTTCCCCATCATGACCACCGCCATTTTGGTGGGATCCTTTAAAGATCGTCCAATTGGTCCCTCGATACGTCCCAGCTCTCCCGAGACTTTACCCTCTACGAGAGCCAAGTAGCGTCTTTCAACGGATCTTTTGGCAATTGCAAGAGATAATTTTTCATAAGCCAGACCTGACCTCGCTACGATCATGAGCCCCGAAGTGCCTTTGTCCAACCGGTGAACAATTCCCGGTCGAGACACCTCGCCCACATGTTCAATCTCAGGGTAGCGACTAATCAGTCCTGATACCAAAGTGCCCGAAAGATTGCCAGAGCCAGGGTGTACCACTAATCCAGGAGGCTTATCAATAACGAGTAGGTCGCTATCTTCATAGACAACGTCAAATACAACACTGCTATCTGGTTCAATGGGAATCTCATCTTTTTGACTGTGATCTGGAAACTCCAGTACTTGATCGTGTTTGAGACGAAAGCTCGGCTTTAAAACAATTTGCCCGTCAACAGATACTTGACCGGAATTAACTAATTCACTAGCTTCGCTGCGAGTGACGTCAATGAGGGTCGTAATTGCCCTATCGACTCGTTCTCCATCTAAGGAAGGTGGGATTTGAATGACTAAGATGTCATCCACTTTCGCTGGTGTCTTTTCGATTAATGACCAAGCTTATAATAAGAATGACTACTCCTGTGGTGACTGCCGAGTCAGCTACGTTAAAAGTTGGCCAAAAACTCGTGTAAATAAAATCAATTACCGATCCGTGTTCATTTCGAAATGCGCGATCGGCCAAATTCCCAAACGCCCCTCCTAATATCAGCCCATAGCAAAAAGATTGCAACTTATAGCTGGAATTAAGTGCCAGTGCTCCAATGGCACCAATTACTAAAACTGCAATTACTACAACTAGTGCAGTTGAGCCAGTTCCAATGCTAAATGCTGCCCCGCTGTTAAAGGCGAGTTGAAAATAAATTGGTCCTAGCACATGTTCTGAATGATTACTTAGTGCTTGTATTGCCCATGATTTGGTGATTTGATCAATGGCAACTACGCAAAGAAGAGTAATCCCGGTAATTGTAAAGTTTTTAAAATTCTTTTTTGGTTTTTTTTTGGAGCGGATGGGACTCTCTTTTGAATCTTCTTTGTCAGTTTCTGTCGAAATATGTGCATCACCCGATTCTTGGGTCATCTCCTAGAAAGACCACCGCTCTTGCATGCCACACAAAGGCGGGCAAAGGGCATGACTTTTAGCCTTGGCTTTGGGATCGGCTGGTGGCAGTGTTCGCACACACCGTAAGTGCCGATTGAAATTCGCTTCATAGCTGCATCAATTTCTTCCACAGTTGCCATAGCTTGGGCCGATAAGAACTGATCTCTTTCTCTTTCGACCGAAAGCGTGCCACCTTCTCCGGATTCGTCATCGAATTGAACGTCACCGGGCTCAAACTCTTCGATCAAAGAATCAGCTTCTGCTTTAAGGGAAGCTGCTTGTTGAAGATGAATCCTCTTCTCTTCTTCGAGCAGTTTCTTCTGCTCCTCAAAGAACTTCTTGTCGGCCTCGCTGACCTTCTTGGGAGAGATCTTCTTGAAGACAATTACCGAAGCTTCAACTTCTTCAACTTTTCTTGCCTCTTTGGCCGCAGGCTTTGGCTTGGACTTAGCAGAGGTAATCGGGGTAACTGTAGCTTTTTTCTTCTCAAGGGACTTTACGGGTGCCTTAGCTGCTTTAGCTACTGCCTTGGAGGGTTTCACAGGCGGCGTTTGTGCCTTTTTGACAACTTTTTTTGCTACGACCTTCTTGGCAGGTGTTTTGGCGACGATCTTCTTGGTTGCAGCAGTTTTAGCTGCCTTTGTCGCCTTTGTCGCCTTTACTATTTTGGCCGGTGTCGCTTTTTTGGCCGGTGTTTGCTTCTTGGCAGCACTTGCAACTACTTTTTTCAACGTTTTGACAATTGATTGCTTTTGAGGTGCCTTTTTTGCTACTACCTTCTTGGCCGGTGTTTTGGCGACAATCTTCTTGGTTGCAGCGGTTTTCTTGACTTCTGAGGCCTTTTTAACAACTTTTTTGACGGCTTTTGCCATGTTTCTTACTCCTTCACCCTGAAATCACTTCGAATTACGGGACTATAGCGCAAATATCCACTATAAAGAAGAATAGAATAGCCACTTCTAAAGGCCTATGTTGCACATGTGGCAAAATAGGAGATCAAAACTACATTTTATGACATTATGACCGATCAGATTTTTAACCCATACCCACCAGTTCCATCAGCGCCCAACCTTCCCAATATCGAAATGGAGATACTTGATTTCTGGGACAAGGACGAAACTTTTGCCGCCTCCGTAGAGATGAGACCAGCCAAAACAGCTGAAGGATCCCCTAATGAATACGTCTTTTACGACGGTCCTCCATTTGCAAATGGCCTCCCTCACTACGGCCACATTTTGACCGGATTCATCAAAGATGCCCTCCCTCGTTACCAAACCATGAGAGGAAAGCGGGTTGAACGCCGCTTTGGTTGGGACTGCCATGGCTTGCCTGCTGAGATGGCCGCTGAATCTGAACTTGGAGTATCTGGCCGAATAGCTATTACTGAATTTGGAATAGATAAGTTCAATGCTCACTGCAGATCGCTTGTGCTTAGGACTACTGATACTTGGGAGCGATACGTCCGTCGTCAAGCCAGATGGGTGGACATGGAAAATGACTATAAGACCATGAACACTGACTACATGGAGAGTGTAATCTGGGCTTTCAAGCAACTCTGGGAAAAGGATTTGGCTTACGAGGGTTATAGGGTACTCCCTTATTGCTGGGAGTGCGAAACCCCACTTTCCAACTTTGAAACACGCCAAGATGACTCATATCGCCAAAGAGTCGACCCATCAGTGACTGTGAGGTTCAAGCTGGACTCAGCTAGTCCCTTCGATCAAGAGTCATCACTAATGGCACTGGTTTGGACAACTACTCCTTGGACGCTCCCTTCCAATCTCGCTTTAGCCGTTGGGCCTGATATCAACTATTCAGTCATAAAGGATCCAAAGAACGCTTTCGTTCATCTCGTGATTGCCAAAGAAAGAGTAGAGGCTTATAGGACCTATCTATCCCAAGAAGATAGTGAGGACCAAAGTGAAAGTAGCACTATCGAAGTTGTTGGCGAGCTAAAAGGAAGCGATCTGGTTGGGAAAACCTACACACCGATCTTTCCCTATTTTAAAGAGACCGAGAATGCATTTACTGTTCTTTCTGCAGCATTTGTCACAACCGAAGACGGAACTGGAATTGTTCATCTGGCACCGGGCTTTGGAGAAGATGACCAGGCAGTATGTGCCCAAAGCGGCATTGGGGTAGTTTGTCCCATCGATGATAGAGCTCGCTTTACTAATGAAGTTTCTGACTTTGTGGGTTTACAGGTATTTGAAGCTAATAGCAAAGTAATTGAAATACTCAATGAGAGCGGCCAATTATTTGAGCACCATGACTATGAGCACTCCTATCCACACTGTTGGAGGAGTGACACTCCGTTAGTTTACAAAGCCGTGAGTTCTTGGTTTATAGCCGTGACGAAAATTAAAGATCGAATGCTGGAGTTGAATAAGGAAATTCGCTGGATCCCAGAACATGTCAGAGATGGGGCATTTGGCAAGTGGTTAGAAGGTGCGAGAGACTGGTCAATATCAAGAAATAGGTTTTGGGGAACACCTATCCCAGTTTGGAAAAGTAGTGATGACAATTACCCAAGAATCGATGTATATGGCTCGATAGAAGAGCTGGAGAGTGATTTCGGGGTAAAGGTAAGTGACCTGCACCGGCCTGAAATTGATGAACTGACCCGCCCAAATCCCGATGACCCAACCGGAAAATCAATGATGATGAGAATCCCAGATGTTCTTGACTGCTGGTTCGAATCCGGGGCAATGCCCTTTGCCCAGCTGCACTACCCATTTGAAAATGGCGATTGGTTCAATTCGCATTTCCCAGCTGATTTCATAGTTGAATATATCGGGCAAGTTAGAGGGTGGTTCTATACCTTGCATGTTCTTGGGACTGCACTATTTGACAAGCATCCCTTTGACACTTGCCTCACTCATGGAGTCATTCTCGGCGATGACGGCCGAAAACTCTCCAAGAGACTAAAAAATTATCCTGATCCTGAAGAAGTATTTGCTTCTGCTGGGGCAGATGCAATGCGATGGTTTCTTTTAGCTGGTCCTGCCTGCAAAGGGCTCGATGTGGCCATTGATGCGAAAGGTCCTATTGAAGCAATACGTCAAGTTCTACACCCATTTTGGAACGCTTGGCACTTCTTGAGCCTCTATGGAAACGTGGACTCAATGCGAGGAGAGTTAAACTTTGAACAAGTCGACGTGCTCGATGCCTACATTTTGGCCAAGGCCGCCGACGTAGCCCGCAAAGTCACAAGCTCTTTGGACAAAGAAGACCTTCCGAGTGCGGCTGCCTCAATTTACGGATTCCTAGATGCTCTGACAAATTGGTATATCAGGCGATCCAGAGATAGATTTTGGGCACCAAACGGTGATCCTGTTTTAGCTGAATCCAAACAAGCCGCTTACGACACATTGCACAGCGTTTTGTATCTCATGTGCAAAGTATCAGCTCCCCTGCTCCCACTTTTGTCTGAGTCAATTTATAAGGGGCTTACAGGCGACAGGAGCGTGCACCTCACTGATTGGCCTGATATTGAAAATCTTCCGGATAACCCAGAATTGGTGGCGTCGATGGATTTAGTGCGGCAAGTCTGCTCGCTTGGCCATTCGATCCGCAAAGCTAACAATTTGAGAGCAAGGCTTCCGCTGGCTTCCCTTACAATTGCCTCAAAAAGCGCCAACGATCTTGAGCCGTTTGTGGAATTAATCAAAGATGAGTTGAATGTCAAAGAAGTTCGACTGGCACACGATATGGGACCCTTTGCCACCTTGAAATTAAATGTTGTCCCCGGTGTGCTCGGACCAAGACTAGGAGCTATGACTCAAGAAGTCTTGCGGGCTGTGAAAGCTGAAAACTGGACTAAAACTAAAGAAGGCAAGATTGAAGTCTTAGGCGTGGAATTAGAAGATGAGGAAGCTACATTAATACTTGTTCCAAAAGACCAAGTTTCTGCCAGAGTTCTAGAGAACGAAGATGGAATCATCACTCTAGACCTTAATCTGACTACGGAGCTGGAGGCCGAGGGAGCAGCACGCGACTTGATTCGAATAATCCAAAATGCCAGAAAAGATGCTAACTACGTTGTAACTGACCGAATTGAAATTTCGATCAGATCTAACCGGAATGTTCTGGATCAAGTCACACCGCACTTAGTGAATATTGCCAATTCAGTTTTGTGTGACAGTGAAATTTCAATAACAGAAGATACAAGTATTGACCTCAAGGCTAATATGTCAGATCCATTCCTCGTGGACACACAGTTGCCAAATGGCGACAGAGTCGAGATAGTAATCGCAAAAAGTTAGAAAAGCAGAAGGCTGTTTCTAATTGGCTTTACGAGCAAATATAAGAGTTATTCTGGGAAAAGTGATTGACCCGGCTCAATGATTCTTATATTCCCACTTGGTGCAATTTTAAACTCACCGTTTGTCGACTTTAAATCGTCGTCAACAACAGAGGTGCCAAAACCTCCCGGATCTACGCTGCCTGGTTCACTTGGAAGGTCGATATCGGCTATCTCAGTTTCACCTGCTTTGGGCTCTGCGAAGTAATCAAGATTGTAGACCTTAGGAGTCGGCTCTGAATCAGGACCAGTCGAAGCGAATGTTGAAGTATCCACGCTTGCGCCGTCGGCTAGTGATTGGAGTCTGTCGGTTGCAAGATGACTTCTCACCCACTCAGCCAACTTAGATAGCCCACTTGCCATCTCTTCTCTCTCAACTTCTAAGAGTTTGGTCAGCTTAATTACTTCATTTTGCAGTGCAGCTTTATTTGCTTCAAGAGCAATTACGTGTTTTTCTATAGTTTCTTTGCTCTGGGTCTCAAGTTGCTTAGCCTGTGCCTCTGCTTGAATAACCAATGTATTAGCTTGCTCTCGGGCCTCGTTGAGAACAGCATCTGCAGTCCTTTGGGCATGGATCAAGGTCTTTGACATTGCTTCACTCAGTGAGTTCTCATCGACGACGTTTATCGTGGGGCCAGCTTGGACCACTTGTGGAGCACGCTCAACTTCAGTTTCAATATAGCGAATCTCTGGAGCACCTTTGTTGGCTTCGAGTTCCTGGATTTTTTCCTCTAGGTCCGAAATAGTGTCAAGCGCTCCATCTAGACGATTCTGAATAGCATCAGCTTCGAGTGCCATCCTCTCAAGAAAATCGTCAACTTCATCTCGATTGTATCCCCGAAGCCCTTCTCTGAACTCTACTTCCCGAAGGACTTTACTCATTAATTCCATATCCCTATCGTAGCCCTTCTGAAAG
Organism: Acidimicrobiales bacterium; assembly: GCA_013044465.1. Lineage (GTDB taxonomy): Bacteria > Actinomycetota > Acidimicrobiia > Acidimicrobiales > JABEUL01 > JABEUL01. The sequence continues at coordinate 4,457 of JABEUL010000302.1, read as the reverse complement.
CGAACTGGATAACTGGCACAAAATAATCCCCATTATCGAATTTGAAGATAACAAGTGGCATCTACAAGGAATTTTAATGATTGACACATCTGGAGCTGAGAGGGAATTCTTTAATTAAAAAATAGCCGTCAGTGTCGTGTCATACGAGTAGACTATCTTCTCCAAGACTTGATGGAAAAACCAATAATAAGTAGCAAACCGCAAAAATCAGCGAACGAACCTGATGATTTCAATAAATCTCACCAACGATCGCTTTAGCTCATCCAACTACTTTTGCCACCACTTCTAAAATCACAATTAGAACCATTACGGAAAGATCAATTTGGACTCCTCCACCTCCGACGGGAGGAATAACCTTTCTAATCGGAGCTAAAAAGACATTGGTAACAGAAGTTAAATCTTTTCTAATTTTGTAAAAAGCAGAAGATGGATGGATTGGAATCCAAGACAGAATTGCCTGGACAATAAGAATAACAATTACGATTTGAATTGCATAGTAAATTAATATCCGCATGCCAAAAACTTACTAATTTGCCATTGTTAAATGTGTCGGACCTATTTGAAACCAAATAGCCATAGGTAGATGCAAAATTAAATTACTGGAACAGTCCGTGGCGCTGTATCCGCTCTCTCTCTTCTTGAGATACCTCAACGTTGGAGGGTGTCAAAAGGAACACTTGATCAGCGACCTTTTCCATCGAACCGTTAAGTGCATATGTTAAACCTGAACAAAAATCAATCATTCTTCTTGCAAGCTCTCGCTCTACAACTTGCAAGTTAACAATCACCGGTTGTTCAGCTTTGAGATGGTCACCAATTTGTTGGGCATCACTGTATTTCTTAGGCGCAACCACAAATGGCTTGGCACTTATTTGAGCACCAATTAGTGATTCTCTTGAGACTCTGGCAATTGGTTGGGCAGCTCTAGGAGCATCTTGAAGTTTCGAAGGAGCCTCTGGCCTTTCAGCTGGTCTCATGACTCTAGCTGGAGCTGGCCTTGATGCCACTGGGCGCAAGGTGGAAGAAGGCCTCTGGGGCTCGGGCCTCATAGCAGGTGGCTCTACTCGCCGGCCAAGTGTCGCTGGCCTAGTAATCTCATCCTCTTCATAGTCGTAACCGTCGTAGCGATCGTACCTATCAATGTCATCTTCGTCTTCGTCGGCAAGCCCTATGGTCACCATGGCACGACGCATAAATGAAGCCATGTTTCAAATCCTCCTTTTTTGCAATCTTACACTTTTTTTAGGCTCTTTGGCCTAATAACGCACTACCAATTCTCACAATTGTGGAACCGCACTCAAGGGCAACTTCCAAGTCATCACTCATTCCCATTGACAACTCAGGTAAGCCAAAATCTTCTGAAATCTCATGTGCTTTGGTGAATATCTCCCTAGTCCGAGTCATGTCAAATGGATCTCCCATACACATAAAACCCCTGATAGATATGTCAATTTTGGATATTAAATCCATAAATTTGGAAAGGTCCTCTACCTTGACGCCACTTCTATTGGGAAGCTCGGCTAGATCGATTTGCACTAGTCCCTTGGCGCCTGGTTCGATATTAGCTATGTCTCTCGCCTCCTCAATTCTTACAATTGATTGCCAAAGAGAAACGTATCTAGCCATCGAAGCGATATTTCTTCTCTGAATTGTTCCTATAAAATGCCAAGTGGCAGGTCCAGTCACAAGTTTTGCTTTTTGGACAAACTCGCTCGAATAGTTCTCACCAAAGTTAGTAATGCCAGCTTGTAAAGCTTGCTCCACTGTGTGAGCGTCGAATCCCTTAGTCACCCCGACAAAGGTTATGGAATCCAAATCCCGCCCGGTTTGCCTAATTCTCTCTTTAATTTTTCCGAAGGATTGCTTGATCTCATTTGCATCAGGGGACATCTCTAGCTAATGCTCCCGACTGCAATTCGTACACCTTTTGAAGACTTCATTGACATTTTGGCCTGATTGATTGATTGAGATAACTCCATGTCTGAATTCGCTTTAAGCAAATATGAGCCACTTGGCGATGGACCTAAGACCAGTAAATCAACTTTTGAAATTAGATCGTTGTACTCTTTTATTTTAATGGGAACCCCAGAGATCTCAGCTACTGCTTTAAATGGGGGGAGGTCCAAAGTTTTCCTTCTTTCAAGTTCAAAATTGGCAATAATTCCAGGGTCCCCTAATAGAAGTGATTTGATCACTGGATGGTCAGGAAATCGAGTTCTCACAAATATGCCACCACTGCCATCTTGTGCCCTGGAAGGGCAGATTCTTGCAGCTTGGGCAAGATTTGACATGAGTTCTTCTACCGCCAAAATATTTGGCATCAATATCTCTCGGTCAATATCTGGCCACACTACTGCAAAAGCGTTGTCCACACGGCTTAGTACTGCATTAGTTCCCACAATTACTTCCCCATCTAGATCTTGATTATCTTTTGTAACAACACTTACTTTCTTAGTTGGGCCAAGTATCTTTTCAAGTTCTTCTCTGACTTTTAAAACGCCCCTGTTATAGTTTGCGAGCTTGGTGCTTCCGCATTTTTGACAAAACTTAGCTTGATCAAATCCACATAACTCACAGGTGAGCATGGTACTGCCCTCACCACTTGGCACAAGACTTGATCTGCAGTTAGGACAGGTGACGGGAAGATGGCAGCTTTTACATACCAAAGATCTCACTTTGCCAAGTTTGTTCCAAATCACCAAAACTTGGTGGGACCTTGTTGCATCTCGCATAATTTCAGTCAGATCCGGGCCAAAGGGTGCGTATACGGGATCTTCACTGTTAGCATCCGTGATGTGAATGGCAGGCCACAAAGAGCGCTCTCTTGTCCTGTCGATTGTGTGGAGTCTGACAGAGGATAGCTGGGTCACTTTGGGCACCGAGGACACCAAAACGCAAGGCACATTAGCCATTTCACATCTTTTCAGCAGAACTTCTGAGGCATCCCAAGTTGGTGCTCGATCGGATTTGAGTGAGTATGCATCACTTTCAATAACTAGGACGCCCCCTAGTTGTTCATTTTCAATTCTGGCAAAAGCCGCATTCCTAAGTCCCATGACTACCTGATATTTTGCGTGATCTAAAAAAAGAGCATCAGGTGAGGCAAAACTGATTCTGGCATTAGTCAGTTTGGTTTCATATTCATGCACTCGATTATGGTTTCCAAGTACTACCAATAGTGTTTTTAAAGGCGATCTTTCAACCATGGCTTGTATAAGCCAAAAAGAACCTGCTTTAGGAGGAAGTCTCAGAATAATTTTTGGCGAAGCAACCGCTCCATTGGGGCTGTAAATCTCGTTAATAATCTGATTCTGTTCATCGCCAAGTTTCATACTTTTAAGCTCAGACTTTAACTTAGGTCTTGAGAGTGAGCCCTCGGATGGGATCAGTTTTCTTTTAGGAGATCCTGCGACTAAAAAAGACCTAATTGGTCCTCCGTATTGAAACGCTGCCCACTTGCAAAGTTCTACCGTATCTTGATTTGGACCAATTGAATAGAGGGAAGTTAGTGGGATTACTTCTCTGTCACTTCCAAGTTTTTTGTCAACTATCCAACCACGAGCTTTTCGGTTGTGGATGGTTATATTGACAACTGTTCCAATTTCAAGCTGATCAAAACCAACTGGGACGCCATTTTTGTTCCAGGCCAGAGAGTCATTAACTGAGTAATCGAACTCTCTATCAAGTCCTGTTATATCGGGAATTACTGTAACAATTTTTGCTAAATCTTCTAGGCCTTGGCCCATGAAATACTTAGCTTATTCCAACAGCGCGTGAGAACTCCTCTAAGCGTGAAGTGGTCTCCCAAGTAAAGTCTTTTTCTTGACGTCCAAAGTGTCCGTATGCGGCAGTCTTCCTGTAAATTGGACGTCTCAAGTCGAGATCTTGGATAATAGCGGCAGGACGAAGGTCAAATACCTCTCGTATCGCAGCTTCAATCTTTTGAGGATCAACAGTTTCGCTTCCAAAAGTCTCAACAAATATCGATACTGGCTGTGCTACACCAATGGCATAAGCGACTTGGATCTCACACTTTTTGGCCGCCCCTGAACTCACTACATGCTTGGCAACCCATCTGGCAGCATATGCAGCAGACCGGTCTACTTTCGAAGGATCCTTGCCTGAAAATGCTCCTCCTCCGTGCCTAGCTCCTCCTCCGTAGGTGTCGACAATAATTTTTCGACCGGTTAAACCAGTGTCTGCGTGAGGTCCACCTAGAACAAACTTTCCTGTGGGGTTGACAAGTATTCGCAAATCACTAATATCAAGATCACTCGGGAGCAAGGGGTCTATCACGAACTCTTTTAGAGCAGGTGCCAGTTCGTTTTGCAGATCAATACCTTCGGCATGCTGAGTGGAGATCAAAACCGTGTTAATGGCAACTGGCTTCGCCCCTTCAAAAACAATGGAAACCTGTGTTTTGCCATCGGGTCGCAAGTAGTCAATGATCCCGCCTT
>JABEUL010000301.1 GCA_013044465.1 Acidimicrobiales bacterium | reverse complement strand
GTTGTGGCACAGCAGTAGCTCAGCCAGTGTGATGTTCAATACGGTTGGTTTTAAAATTGAATTAGAGTGTAGATAAATATGCCTGATTTTGACGTTAAATATGCTAGTGACCATGAGTGGCAGGACTTCAAATCTAGCTTTGATGTTTCACTTCTTAATTCAACTCTTAACGAGTCAAATGTGCTTGATTTTGCCACTATGGCAATTCCGGCCGAGTTCGTACCTGACGAAGACTTTTTGCTCGGTGAGAAGTATTTTTCAAAATTTAGTATTGGAGAATTACTTAGGTGTAGTTATTTAAAAGGTAACGTTAAGCCGACCTCGGCGGAGCTTCAAATTCTTGGGCTAATAAAGGTCGACGAAAGGGATGCAAATTTTAACCTTAGGGTTCACGTAACCATTCATTTAACGCCATCGGATGATTTTCCCTCTTCAGTTAAACAGTTTTGGGATATCGGAGCAAGCGAAGATAAGATAATTTTCTACGCGAATTGTCCTGGATGTGGAGCACCTGCTGAAAGAGCGGCTCAACTTTGTAAATACTGCAATACGGATTTGAGGGAAAAAACAGGTGTGGCACTGATGGTTGAGAAACTGCAGCTTTACTGAGTGTGACTGTAGGAGTAATTTGATTTAATAGGGATTTTTTATCCTTACAATTTCTGGCATTCCATTTATTGAACTAGATTGAGTTCCTCCAGCTAAGCAGTAATCTGGCAAAGTGCAATCAATTGTATAAAGCACGATATTCTTATAGGTGGCTGGAGATTGAATCCATTTGCCATTCGAGAGATTAGCAAAAAGGCTGACTGATGCCTTTGAGATTCCACTTCCTCCAACTAACTCACAGTTCGATAAATTGGCATGCGGACATGTAACCTGTGAGATAAGTCCATTTGCGCTTCCAAAGGTTTTCGAACTTACCCACGATTTGCCGTCATCTTTTGAATTATAGACAGCAGGAGGTCCTAACACATGCCCGATACTGTCGGTACTTTGATCAGCATATCCTCCGGATATGCAATTGGAGGCACTAATACAAGATATTGATTCCAATAGTGGTGCATTTGGACTTGAATATATTTGATCAGTCCAACTTTGCCCTCCGTCAAGCGATGCCAATGTAATTACTCCGCTAGTTTTTCCTTGGCTTTCTACGTTGCCTATTGCGTGGCATTGAGTCCCTGTTTCACAAGTAATGTTGTTTAAATAGCCCGAAATATTTGAAGCAATTGGATCTTGTTTCCACGTGAGGCCGTTATCCGTTGTGGTAAATAATGCAGGAAATGTGTCGCCAGTGGTTCCTGTGGAGCCAACGGCACTACATATTTCACCGGCGCTAGCTGCTGAGTGACTAGTTGGGGAACTACATGCGACAGAGACAAGAGAAATGCCATTTGGCTGAGGTAAATTTCCGACAGTCCATGTGGAACCACCATTTGAGCTAAAGGCTACAATGGCTAGGTCAGTTGGACTTGTTCCCGTGTTAGTTGTTGTATCGACGATATTTGTTCCCACCGCAATACAGTAGGACTTTGAATAGCACGTTAGTCCGGAAAAAGTGCCAGAACTTACGGGAGAGTGGACACTGTGCCAACTGTTCTTTGAAGCAACACCGATCGCAATAAGTGGAGTTGAATTTCCATTTGAGTCAATATTGCTGGTTCCCACCGTTACACATGTACCTGAGGCGAAGCAACTTATCGCATAAATGGTTCCAGAGCTAAACCCTTTGACGACGAATGCATTAGGAATTGGCTTGGACTTAGGGGAAGTTTGGCTTGATCCACAGGATGCCAAAAGCACTACGGCAACTAGCATGAGAGATATTTGAGCAAATTTGAGTCGCATTAAATTAAGGTAGGTTCGGCAGCTATTTGGGCGGCCATGAGGGCCGACTTGGTCTTGATGGAGATGGAAGATTATAAGATTCAAAAGATTTTCTCCATCCTTTGTCTAAGTGACCTTCCAGTAAAGGAGTCGATTTGCTTGCATTCCTCTTCTTGGCTTCCCAAAATGTCGTTGCAGCTTCATCTGCTAAACATGCCACAGCATCTTGGACTCGCTCGGCTAATTTTCTGGCATCTTCTTTTTCAAAAGGCGTAATGGGTTTGCCAAATGTGACTTTTGTCGTGCCGGTGACAAGCCTTCGCGCTCCTTTGCCTAGTAGTTGTCTCGTGCCATGGAGGTGAACTGGAATAATTGGTGCTCCCGTACGAATGGCGAGGTAAGCGGCACCACCTTTAAAAGGCTGGCCCCATCCATCTGGAGTGCGGCCGCCTTCGGGAAAGATAATTAGATTCCAACCCTCTTCAATCAACTCGGCAGCCATGAGCGCTGATCTCCTGTTGACTTTTAGCCTTTCCATTGGTACGGCATTAAGAACAGATGCGGCAAAGAAAGCCTTCATTGGAGTGTCAAAGAAGTAATCTGCTGCTGCTGCTGCGACGCACCTACTTCGAATGTTTTCGGGCAAACAAGTAAGCAATAACCCGGTGTCAAGATGGCTGGCATGGTTAGCGGTAAATATAAATGGACCCTTTAGGCTCTGAAATATTTCATCTCCCAAAATAGTTGGTGAGGCAATTAAATGGATCACAGGGCGAGCTAGGGATTCGAGAACTACTCTTCTAGCAAACTTCATTGCCGGTTTTCTTGCCCAATCAGTATTGTAATCCACGCCCAATTTATTTTGCTTTTTTGGCGGCTCAATTACTCCTGGTAAAGTTGGCTTTCCATATGGAAAGCTAGGTCTAAGAGCTGATTTGGCATGCCGATATTCACTCTTTAATTTGAGCTTTGTAGCACCGACTACAGCTTTTTGGAAGTTTTTCTTAGAAGATTCCATACGATAAACATCCTTGGTTATCAACGATATCCATAAATCCTATTTTCATGACACATCAGCTATTGCCAATGGTGGGACGTGGAAGTGAGTGAGACTCGGATTAGGTCCAACCACATCTTTTGCCATTTCAAGAGCGTCCATAAGAGTAGTTGCAGGTGAAAAGCCCAACCTCGATACTGCCTTTGGGTCACCGCCAACAATAATTACTTTCCCTAAGTGTTCGAGAGCGTGAGCACACCAATACCACATGTAGAAAGGGTGGACTCCGTGGTAGGCATTACCAGTTCTGTAAAGATGTATATACCAAGGATCCCTTGCAAAACTTTCCTCATACTTGGACTGGATTATTTCAGGGTCAGTTGTCTCTGAAAGAACTTGATCAAAGAAATCAATATAACTCGGGTGATGAACCGGATTGAACTCCCACGTTGTTGGATGGGACAGGATTAATACTCCACCCTGTCTCACTAACGGTTTTCCCCGATAAAGATTGAAAAAGTAGCCAAGTCCCAAGCATGCGACAAGTATTGGATTTAAGACCGAATTGACGTTGTATGGAGATATGTAGGGAAGCCCAAGTGTCAAAATGTCACTTTGTCCTGAAACAGGAACTAATTGTTGAGCATAGACGTGTTCAGTTGTTCTTTCATGTACGGCCTCAACTTCCCCTGCTTGAACAGAGGACATGGCGTGTGGTGAAAGTATTGATTGGAATACACTCCTGTTAATCTTTGGAGGAGTCTTGCCCATAACTTTTGAAGTGGCGATAAATGTTGCCCTATCTCTAATATCCCATTCCCACTCTCTTTTTTGCAAGAAGCGGAACTGTGAAGGGAAAGTATTGGTATTTAGAGTTGTCTCAATTTGAAAAATCTTTATTCCTTGCTGCTTTATATACCTACCCATCCTCCAGTTGGCTGAGTGAAGTTCCGAGTGATGCTGGTCCATAAATGACTTTGACGCCCTCATGGTTGCTACATTGTGATGGTGACGAAGTGATCTATATGATGCAAGACCAGTTGCTACACTCTTGTGTCCACCGTCCATAGCCACTAGGTTTATATTCACATAAACAATTAAGTCACTTTCACAAGCCCTTTTTGAGATCTCTACTTCTTCTCCCTTATCTGTGGTTCCTAAATAAGTCAAGCCGTCAGGATCTTCTGCATCATGTTGTTTAAGAAGGCCATGTGGGGCAAAAGAGTCGTAAACTCGATTTCCAAGGGCATGACGAAGTTCAGCTTCGCTCATCCTGCGATGTAGCGCCAAAGCTGCAATCAATACAACATCGTCTACACCTGCATTCGCTGCTCTTGTGAGCACCGCCTCGATTACCCGCTGCCTTATATCGGGTTTTTGCATTGGAGGAAGGGGCAGTGAAATATCGTCAAATGCAATAGTTAACTTCATCCCAGGTCGCAAAAGCGCATCTAATGGCTCACTTTCACCCAATGGATTGTCTAGGGCATCTTGAATAGCCTGGTCTGGATCCCGGAGTGCTTCCATTGGTTCTTTCGGATATATGATCCGTGAACCATTTGGCAGTTTTTCCAACTTCCATCCTTCACCGTGCCAAAAAAGTGTTGGCGGTGTCGACCTATCTACTTCCATCACGAAACCTGGTCTAGAACTCACAAAGTCTCCGTTTCCTCACGTAGTATTTTTTTATTTTTATTTGGAGCAAATGCAATTTTTATAGCTCCACGAGATCCAGCTTGTCCGGCATGTAAAAGCGCATCCTCATAGTGCTCAAGAGAATAAGTAGCACTGTGTAGTCGACCCAGGCCTACTTTATGTGACATGTCAATTGCGAGTTTGAACGTCTCTGAAGTTGAGTGACTTGCGTCACCATTTGCGGCGCCAGGAACCTCATCACCAGTAGATACCTGCTCAGTGCCATAGGTGTAAGCGCCATGCATCTGAATCTGTCGCTGCCACAAAAATGTAAGATCTATTTTTCCCTTTGTGGGCATTCCAACCAAAACAAGCGTGCCGCGTGGCTTCGTGATCATTATGGAAGATTCAATAGTTGCACTCGATCCGACACAGTCATATGTTGTATCAGCACCATTGGAAAGCGTATCTCCGACAAGTCGAGACTTGGTTAGGCTTCTAACCATAGCCTGCACTTTGTCGCTATCAACAACGTGTGTGGCGCCAAGTTCTCTTGCAAGCTGTTTTTGATGATTATATTTAGCTGCAACCACAATATGTTTTGGCTTTCCAAATTCAGCGACTGCAGCCAATGTGAGTAATCCTAGAGTGCCAGCACCAAGTATGACAACCGTGCTGCCCGGTTCTGGCAAGTCCTGTAGAACTGCATGGATTGCACAGGCAGCGGGCTCGACCAAAAGAGCATCACTGTCATCCATAGAATCTGGTATTTCATGTATCTGAGTAATATGTGCGAAAAATGATTCTGCCCATCCACCCGAAGTATCCTTACAGAATCCAATTTGAAGCCCGGCATCCACATCTCCAAAAGCTAGATTGGCACATCTATCGTGGTGACCACTTAAACAACTCCCACAAGGAGAAAGTCCTCTGGAAATACAACCTAGAAGTGGCTCTATAACTATTCTTTTTTTAGTATCTGCCCTAATGCCAACAACTTCGTGACCCGGAATAAAGGGAAAAGATACAAATGACTCAAGCTCTCTTGAGGATTTGCCATCCAACATGGACAGATCAGATCCACATATTCCACTTAAAATCGGTTTAATTTCAATCCAGTTGTCATTGATCTCTTTGGGCATTGGGATGTCAACATAGCGAAGTGGACCAATTGATGCACCTTTTCCAGAACCCTTAGTTCTAGCTATGAGAGACGCAGCTCCAAAGCGCAATAGACTTTTTTCAATTTGGAGAGCTTTCATTTTCTTTTCTCCAAAGATCTGAGAACCGAGCTTGATGCCATGTTCACAGCTTGTCCCAGAGCTCCCAAAGCTCCCTGCCATGGACCGTTTTGTCCTGGATGTGGCGGCGGCCCAATGGGCAAAAGCCTTCTAGGTGAACCAGGTGATTTTGGCCACTGCTCGACGTGCCAACCGCGCCTCCTTGCAATTGCGGCCAATTTGGCCTCAGGGTTAACAGCAACGGGAAAGCCAACTGCCTCTAGCATTGCTAGATCGCTCGCGGAATCTGCATACGCAACGGATTCCCCAAGTTCGAGATTGTAGGCACTTGCATATTCCTGAATTACCAAAGCCCTTGCCTCTCCCGTGGGGGGAAGTTGCTCTAACTCGCCAGTTAAAATTCCGCTTTCATCGACTGTCATCTTGGCGGCAACTACGTCATCAAAAAGTGGCTTCAGTCCTTCAATGGCAAAATCAAGCGCACCAGTTATTAGCAAGGTCTTGTGACCCAATTCGCGGTGCTTCCTTACTCGGGCAAGCCCTTTGGGAAATGCTCTGGTCAAAAGAAAGTCAGTGAACAACTCCATTGCATCACCTTCTAAGACACCAAGATCAGCTCCTTCATATCTTCGGTAGAAAGCGCGAAGAAAATCTCCACGGTCCTTTCTGTCTTGCATTAAAAGTGAAGGGGCTTTAGAGAGAAGGTGCATACTTTCTCTAATTCTGTCTCGACCGTCTAGGTGTCTAGTGGCCAACCAAGCGTAGGCATCAACAACATTTGAGGCAATCAGCGTGTTTTCAAGATCAAAGGCCGCCAAATGTCTAGATGGGTCAAGGATTGCTTTTGTTGCTCTATCGGTTCTATCTCCTGAAATTTTCTTTCCCGGGGAAGTTTTTACTCTGGCGTGCACCACGATTGATGGAAGGTGAATGTCATGAACATAATGAGTCCAGTCAATAACTGCAGGATCGAGGACGAAGTCGCTGTCATCTGCATCTAAAGACGATTCAAGTTCTAGTAATCTATCAACCCTGAAGCAGGCCTCAGTCTCTGTATAAGCACCATAAAGTTTCACATAACCTAGTGCTCTTTCGTACTGAGAACGCTTTGTCTCAAGCTGAGCGGCAATGGAAGCTTGCTTGCCTCTAAGGGGAAGCGTACTTACAGTTTTCTCAAGAACACTAAGCACGGAGGTTACTCTCTCAAGCTGAGACTGCACTCTTCCTCTGCCCGGGAACGACCACTCAGGCACGACAATTGGTTGTCCGTGTGTATCGTATAAGGGATGCTCTAAGAACCAAGATCGAACCAGATCTACGAGTTGTCTGTATTTAAGTGGGTTTCTAGACCCCGAGGCAATCTGAGTGACAGTTGGTCCACTTGAATCAGGGCCTTTAGCTGCAACTGCAATTAAAGTTGCCACTACCATGTCGACAGGGATTACATCAACTGTTCCTTCTGGGACACCGGGGAACTCTTTTAGGAGACCCCTGGCGTAAGAAATAATAACTGGCTCAGCCATCCTAAATCCACGTATCCAACCCGGACGAGGTTCCGCCAAGGCAGATTCAATAATTGATGGGCGCACTATTGAGATAGGAACAGGACCACAAGATGAAATGAGTGCACGCTCTCCCAAGGACTTTGTATATGCGTAAGCATCTGGCCATCAGAGCATCTGTGCTCTTGCAAGGCTAGCCACAACCATGAGTATT